>NZ_JAOARH010000030.1 GCF_025210595.1 Winogradskyella sp. | reverse complement strand
TTTTGTGGGCTCGATATAAACTTCATCATAGTGCAAAATGGTGATTAAATCGTGTTCAAAATTACACTTTTCAACTTCAATCTTACTCAAAACCGCTTTTTAATTTCTGTTTAAACAAATATATTGTTCTCTTAACTTTATAGAAGTAATTGTGTGAATTAAATTTCTTACATTTAGGGAATTATAAAACCAATCTTATGAAATTAAAACTATCTAGAAGCGTTCTGCTTTTAACTTTTTCATTTTTATTTGTTTTCTCGCAAGGATATTGTTTAACTGAGAAAAGTATAAATTCTGATGCGCTGTTTGATTTTTCTGGCGAATCTTGTAATAATCCTACTACTGTAAATGTCGAAACAGATTGTTCAGTAGCTTCATCCATAACTTTAGATTTTTCAATAGCTACAGATATTGATGCGAGTGGGGAAAACCCGTCGTGTGATGCTGCAGGAAATTATGGTTATTTCATAAGTTTTTCAGCTCCTTCAACGGGTTCTGTTGTTATGAATTTTGGAGGTTCGGCCAATAATATTGGTTTAGAAGTTTATGAATCTTGTGATGGTACAGCTGTTTCTGCTTGTACTAATAATACATTTGATGCAGGCGATAGCTCAGAAGTGATAGGAGGCTTAACACCTGGTAATACTTATATTGCTGTTTTTTGGAGAGATTCTGCAACAGGTACTGCAGACATATGTATAGAAGAAGGACCTTCTTGTCCTTTTCCTGCTAGTTTAGATGCTGTAAATCTTTCAGGAAGTTCAGCCGATTTGGTTTGGACAGAAACTGGTACTGCTACATTATGGAATATAGAATATGGACCTATAGGATTTGTGCAAGGAACAGGAACGCTTATAAATAATGTTACAACGAACCCTTACTCTTTAACTGGTCTAACACAAAGTACATCGTACGACTTTTTTGTACAAGCCGTATGTGATGGTAATGAAACCTCTGATTTTTCTGGACGTTTTACATTTTTTACACCACCAGAAACTAACCATACAATAGATTGTAGCTCTGGACCAATAAATTTAGATTATTGTTATGAAAACGGAGGTAGTACTAATCCGGAAATTTTCACATTTACAAGTAATGATGGTTCTCCTTTAAATTTAGTTTTTAACTCTGGTAATGTAGAAAGCGGTTGGGATGAGTTTGTTGTTTTAGATTCTAATGGTTCACCATTTCCAGGTTATGCTCTGTCAGATAATAATTATGGTAATAATGGTGATTTAAGTGGTTTATCATTTCAATCTAGTGGAGATTCTATTTCGTTTTATATAAACTCTGATGGGTCTGTTAGTTGCGCATCTGGCTCTGGAAGCTTGTCTTCTGGTATTAATTATACCGTTAGTTGTGCTACTTGTGTTAACCCAGAAGTTGATTTTGCTATTATAAATGATTGTGATAATGGCGATCAATTTTTAGTGGATGTAGATATTACCAATTTGGGTGATGCTACTTCTTTAACAATATCAAATAATTTTGATGATAGTACAACTTCAGTAAATGGAGTAGGAATATATCAAGTAGGTCCATTTCCTTTTTTACAAGAAATTATCTTAACGGTTAATAATGATCAAGATATAAACTGTTTTGTGTCTAGTGATTCTTTAGAGGTTTTAACTTGCCCACCAGCAAATGATGAACCTTGTGATGCTATTGTTTTAGATTTAAATGCTAGCCAAGCTTGTGATTATTTAGGTTCAGGAACTATTTTTGGAGCTACAGATTCTGGTATTTCAAATGACTTTTGTTCTGGTGTTCCTAATGATGATGTTTGGTTTCAATTCGAGGCCACTTCCGAAAATCAAATCATAAGTGTTCAAAATGTTGTTGGTGGTACACCAAACTTAGATCATACTGTTTATGAGGGTACATGTGATAATCTCACAGAACTTTATTGTGATGAATCAATTACATCAGCAGCAACTCAGTTGGTTGTTGGATCTACATACTTTGTAAGGGTTTTTTCGAGTGGAAGTGTAGAAGAAACAGCTACGTTTGATATTTGTATTAGAGAAACAGCTGCTAGTTTTGCTTGTGAACAAGCTGTTCCTTTTTGTTCATCTAACGGAACATTTACAACAGCTAATGCTGTAAGTGTACCTGGTTTGGGAAATGTAGCATGTTTATCTACAACTCCAAACCCAACATGGAACACTCTTCAAATAGGAAGTTCAGGAACTATAGAGGTTGAAATACAGCAGACTACTGCAGATGGGTTATCTGGCTTAGATGTTGACTTTGCAATTTGGGGACCTTTTAATTCTGTTGATGAAGCATGTTCTAATATTTTACTAGAAGATTGCCCAACGTGTCCTAACAACTTAATAGACCCAAATTTTTATCCTTTTGGTAATATTGTAGATTGTAGTTATTCTGCGGCACCAATTGAAAGTTTTACCATTGATAATGCTCAGTATGGTGAAGTATATTTATTACTAGTAACAAATTTTAGTGGGCATTTAGGGACAATTTCAATTGAGCAAACTAACTTGGGGCAAGAAGATGCAGGTAGCCTTACAGCTGAGCTCGAAATTGATTTAGGACCAGATATTAATGTTTGTGAATTGGTAGAAGATACAGTTGTTATTGACGCTACAACGCCTTTTGCAGATAATTATGAATGGTATTTTAATGGAGTATTGTTAGTTTCTGGTGAAGATGAAGGTGAGATTGAAGTGTCTGAGTCTGGAGTTTATACGTTAATTGCATATAATGAAAATTGTGATGTACTATCACAAGATGAAGTTGCAGTTTCGTTTTTAGATTGCTCTACCGTAGGTCTTATTAATGTTTCAGCATTTAATGATAACAATGCTAATATGGCTGTAGATTCAGGTGAGTTTAATTTTACTAATGGCTATTTTACATATGAAGTTAATAATGATGGGATTATAAATACTGTAGCGTCTTCTACAGGTGCATTTACAATTGCAAGCGATGATGAACTCAACACTTACGATTTTAATTATTATTTCTATGATGAATATGAAGATTGTTTTGATGTTTCTACTCTAAGTTTTGATGATGTAAGCGTTTTGTTTGGTGAGAGTGTAGATGTTGAGTTTCCAATAGTTGATGCAGGAACCTGTGAAGATATTGGATTATATCTTATAAGTCAGCAAGCACCAAGACCTGGCTTTGACCATTTAAACTATCTTGTTATTAATAATTTTGGGTTAACAACGGTTTCAGGAACAGTTGAATATACTCTAGATGAGGATTTAGTAATTAATGCAATTAGTGAAGGTTCTAATTTTACCACAGCAACAACAACCGATGGTTTTAACGTTCAGTTTACAGATTTAGCGCCAGGAAATAGTATTACGGTTTCTATCTCGTTAATGACACCAGCAACTGTGGTTCTTGGTGAAATGGTTACTAACACAGCTACTTATACTACAGCAGTAAATGATATGGTTACAGAAAACAATTCAACTACAGTTACAGAAGAAGTTATAGGTGCATATGATCCTAACGATAAAATGGAAGCTCATGGTCCAGAGGTTGTTTATGATGATTTTGTAGCAAGCGACGAATGGTTATACTATACAGTCCGTTTTCAAAATTTAGGAACAGCCGAAGCAATTAATATTAGAATTGAGGATGTTTTAGATAGTCAGTTAGATCAGTCAACATTTCAGATGCTGAGATCTAGTCATGATTATGTAGTAACTAGAATAGATAACAATCTAGAGTGGGTATTTAGTAACATTAATTTACCTGCTGAGCAAGATGATGCAGATGGTAGTATAGGTTTTGTGTATTTTAGAGTAAAACCTTTACAAGGTTATAACGTTGGTACAGTAATACCAAACTCAGCAGCTATTTATTTTGATTTTAATGCACCAATAATTACAAATACATTTACTACTACTTTTGTTGAAACACTTTCAGTAGGTGATGTTAATAATGCTAGCTTTAGTATTTATCCAAATCCTGCAAAAGATTTAGTGACGATACAGTTAGCTAATTTTAATGATTCATATACTATAGAGTTAATAGATATACAGGGTAAGTTGATATATAAAAAAGCAATTAATTCAGACATGTCAGAACTTAATATATCTTCTTTAAAATCTGGATTATATTTTGTTCAGTTAAAAAGCGGTAGTAAAACCATGGTACAAAAGCTTATTATTGAATAACCTAAAACCATAACTAATAAATAGAAGCTTCAGAGTTTTTCTGAAGCTTTTTTTTATAAATAGCTTAACTATCTAATCATAAGTTAGTTTTAGGCTTAACTTTTGTTTCCTGATCATTCATATTAAAAACAGGTCTAATTTTTTATAATTTTAAGGTAGGAATTTACTTAGGGTGTTTGTTTTATTTATGTAATAAAAATCAATCAATATAAATATGAAAAAACTACTACTAACTTTTTTACTTCTTTTTACAGCTTTTTGTTATGCCCAAGTGGCAAATGGACCACAAACTTTAGAAGCCTGTGATGACAACAACGATGGTTTTGTAACCTTTGATTTAACGGTATTAGATCCAATAATTATAGGAGCTCAGAATCCTGTGGACTTTACAGTAAGTTATTTTTTAACACAGATGGATGCTGACACCAATAGCAGTCAACTACCATATTTTTATACAAATATTTCTAATCCACAGACTATAGTAGCAAGAGTTACAGATAATAGTACAGGAAATTTTGATACTACAGAAGTAACACTACTAGTTAATCCGGTACCAGTATTTAATTTAGATGATCAATATATTATATGTACAGGTTTGCCAGATGTTAATTTGCCAGTTATAAGCACTAATTTATCGTCTAGTGTTTACAGTTTTGAGTGGTTTTATGAGGGTAATCCCATAGCTGGTGAAACAAGTTCTAGTTTAATTCCAAATCAACCAGGTAATTACAGTGTTGCTGTTACAAATATAAGTTCTACTAATACGTTATGTACAGCTAATGCTGGTACTGAAGTTGTAGAAATTGATTGTGCTACAGAAAGTGTTACTGTAGATGAATCTGCATTTTCGGTACAAGAACTTGTAGAAGATGTATTATTAGCTGGTCAGTGTAGTGAAGTGTCTAATGTAAGTTATTCCACAGGGTCACAGTTTGGTAGTGGTAATCCATTTGGAATAGGATATTTTTCAACTGAAGGGAATACTTTTCCATTTAGTCAAGGTTTGGTTATTTCAAACGGAAGTGCTAGTGCTATTTCAGGACCAAATACTGCTCTAAATAGTGTAGGTAGTGGTGCTAATACGTGGCCAGGTGATATGGATTTGCAAAATATAATTCCTACCCAAACCTACAATGCTACAGTTATAGAGTTTGATTTTATACCAGAAATAGATGAAATAAGTTTTGAGTTTTTAATGGCTTCAGAAGAGTATGGTCAAGGTTCTTTTGAGTGTAGTTTTTCAGATGTTTTTGCAATTCTATTAACCGATTCGCAAGATAATGTCTATAATTTAGCTGAAGTGCCAGGAAGTGGAGTTCCAATTTCTGTGAGTGGTATACACCCAGCAAATGATAGTTGCGATGCAGTGAATGAAGCGTATTTTGGAGGTTATCTTGCACTGAATGCGCCACCTATTCAATTAGATGGAAGAACGGAAGTGTTTACAGCACAAGCATCTGTTAATATAGGAGAATCTTATCATATTAAATTAGTAATAGCCGATGCTTTAGACTCATTTTATGATACAGCTGTGTTTTTTAATTCAGAGAGTTTTGATATAGGTGAGTTGTGTTCAGATACAGATGACGATGGAGTTATAGATGACGATGAAGATATTAATGGAAATGGTAATTTAGATGATGATGATACCGATAATGATGGTACACCAAACTATTTAGATGATGATGACGATGGCGATAATGTAGCTACAGCAGATGAAATACAAGTTCTAAATGGTCGTACAACTAATTATGTATTTATTGATACCGATAATGATACTATTGAAAACTATTTAGACGATGATGATGATGGAGATGGTGTATTAACTATAGAGGAAGATTATAATAATAACGGTGATCCTGCAGATGATGATACAAATACCAATGGTATACCAGATTATTTAGATAATGCGGTTGCATTAAGTCTTAACAATTTTTCTGCATTAAATTTTAAACTCTATCCAAATCCTGCAAAAGATTTAGTAACGATACAGCTAGCTAATTTTAATGATTCACACACTATAGAGTTAATAGATATACGAGGTAAGTTGGTGTATACAAAAGCAATTAATTCAGACATGTCAGAGATTAATATATCTGCGTTAAAATCTGGATTGTATTTTGTGAAAATCACAAACGGTATAAGCTCAAAAGTGGAGAAACTGGTAATAGATTAAACCATAGAAAATTATTAAGATTAAAAGCTTCAGAATTTTTCTGAAGCTTTTTTTGTAATGTATTGTTTATTGAAACGTCAAAAAGTTATTAACTAATAAACATATTATGAAAAACACATTTTACGTAATCATTTTATCTATTTTAATTTCGGCTTGTAAAAATGAAAAAGCAACAGAGTCAACAAATGTAGATGAAGTAACTAAGGAAGATGTTACCACAAGTATTTATCCAAAGGCTATAACTAAAGTTTTTGATGCACATGGCGGAATTGATAACTGGAATACTATGCAAACATTATCTTTTACTATAGATAAACCCAATGGAAAAGAAGTAACAACAACGCATTTAAAAACAAGAGCCGAGTTAATAGAAACACCAACTTATGCTATGGGTTATGATGGTGAAAATTTGTGGATTAATGAAAAAGATGGAAACGAATACAAAGGCAATGCAAAGTTTTATAAAGGTTTAATGATGTACTTTTATGCAATGCCTTTTATTGTTGGGGATAATGGAATTATTTACGAAGAAACTGAATCATTAACTTTTGAAGGAAAAACGTATCCTGGAATTTTAATTTCTTATGAATCTGGTATTGGAGCATCTCCAGACGATCAGTATAAAATCTATTTTGATGATAATACTGGTGAAATGGTTTGGTTAGCTTACACAGTAACTTTTGGAAAAAATGAAA
This sequence comes from Winogradskyella sp., assembly GCF_025210595.1. Classification (GTDB taxonomy): domain Bacteria; phylum Bacteroidota; class Bacteroidia; order Flavobacteriales; family Flavobacteriaceae; genus Winogradskyella. Next base: position 28,438 of record NZ_JAOARH010000030.1, on the reverse strand, counting down.
AAAGCACAAATTTTAGCTTTATAAGATACAACGACTGGCTAATAATTAATGGATTAAAGTTGCCTAAAAGTATAGCATGGTATCAGGTAGAAAATAATGAGCCTGTAAAAGAACGAAGTGTTATAGCGTTTAATAATGTTTTATTATCTAAAGAAGCGCCAGATAACAAAATGTTTAATAAGCCTGATGGAGCAAAAATTATTGAATAATGCTTTTGTTATTGCGATGCCAACGTTAATGGTTGGTGTCGCAATTATTAAAGAGGTTTGTCATTATAATAATTAACCAAAAGTGCAACAACATAACTATAACTTTTCATACCAGCAGATTGGTTGTTGGCTTTAAGAAAACTGTCAAAAGTTTTTTCAAATACAGGTTCTAACGGATTTTCATAAGACCTCCAAAAATTCTTAACCTCTTCGTAATTTTTTAAGATGCCTTTGTTTACGGTTGCTAAAATTTCATAATACAAGTCTTCATCTCTTTTATAGATTTCAACAAGGCAATAACGTAATCCAAAAGTATAGCCAGAATATTTAAAGTACATATCGTCATTGTAAATTGCGGCTAGGCACCCAATAAAATTAGCTTCATTTTCAGCAGCATAACCTAATTGGTGAGCAATTTCGTGACACGAGGTTGTTGGAAATTTATATGTAGGAATGAGTCCGTCAACCTGAGCTTCATTCGTAAAAGGATTAAGATAACCCGAAAAACCCATATAAGTTAAAGGAGTACTGTAAAGCGATTTTTTTATGCTTTTTGGATTGTAATTAAGATGTGGGTATGTTTTGGCTAAGACTTTATAACCGTTTTTTACTTTATCAAATACTTCAGATTTAGAAAAAGGCATTTCAACTTTTGTGGAGTCATTAATAGCTAACTCATTGTGTATAGCGTTAGATTTTTCAATGAGGCGTTTTGTGAAATCTACTAATTGCCCTGTGGAGTATTCCGCTTCAATATTTAAGGATTTATAGAGTGGTTGTCTGTAATAGTTAAAAGCCCAAAATATATGAAAGGCAAAATAAGCGATTGATAGTGTAGCACCAATATCTAACAACCAATTAATAGTATCTTTAAAAATGCGTTTTCTGTTTACAATTAACCAACGAATAATTAAGATGCCAGCCAATGTGTAAAATATATCACCAACAGAAAAGGGAATCCAGCCAAAAATATAGCGCGTTAATTTTGATATAAATATATAAATACCATTGCTGTAGAATTGTTCAATGAATTCTGGAAAATGCTTAAAAATCTGAATAATAATAATCTGAACAATCAGAAAGAGAGTTATGATGAGTTTCTTGTTTTTAAGCATAAATCAAAAATAGAAAAAACTTGTCATTTCACGTTTAACACAAAATCTATATTTATATAAGATTTAACATCTGATTTAGATTTAGAAATACTTAAATAACACAAACACAAGCTCGTTTATGATGGTAAAAATCATGTGCCTTTTTGTATTTTTGTAATAATAGAATCAATTATTAATTCAATCCAGATTATGCAATAGATTTTCTAATGCACAATCTGGGTTTATAAAAACTCCCAGTTTTAGGGTATTGTATATGAGTCAAGAAATAAGAAACTTAGAGCCAAATGCACTTTGGAATAAATTTGCAGATTTAAACGCAGTTCCTCGTCCTTCAAAAAAGGAAGAGCGTGTTATAAAATTTATGAAGGATTTTGGTGAAAGTTTAGGTTTAGAAACTATTGAAGATGAGGTTGGTAATGTAATTATAAGAAAGCCAGCTACCAAAGGTATGGAAGATAGAAAACCTATTGTAATGCAATCGCATTTAGATATGGTTCATCAAAAAAATAACGACACAGTTTTTGACTTTGATACGCAAGGTATTGATATGTACGTAGAAGGAGATTGGGTAAAAGCAAAAGGAACGACATTAGGCGCAGATAATGGTTTAGGTGTTGCAACGATTATGGCAATACTAGAGAGTGATACTATTGTACATCCAGATTTAGAAGCTTTATTTACTATTGATGAAGAAACTGGTATGACAGGCGCAATGGGTCTGCAAGGAGGTTTGCTAAAAGGAGATATTCTTTTAAACTTAGATACTGAAGAAGATGATGAGATTGGTGTTGGTTGTGCAGGTGGAATAGATGTTACAGCAAAAGGAAGCTATAACGAAGAATCAGTTGCTAAAGATGGTATGAAAGCCTGTAGAATTGAAGTGAAAGGTTTACAAGGAGGCCATTCTGGTATGCAGATTCATGAAGGTTTAGGTAATGCTAATAAGATTATGAACCGATTGTTATTTGCAGTTATTGAAGACATTCAGGTTTCAGAAATTGATGGAGGTAGTTTGCGTAACGCTATTCCTAGAGAAAGTATTTCTACTATAGTTTTTAAAGAAGATAAGAAAGAATTATTATTAAACCTTTTAAATGCTTTAGCTAATACCATCAAAAAAGAATTGAAGACGATGGAGCCAGATTTAGAAATGGTATTTACTGAAGTAGATGTGCCAGAACATGTTATGCCATTTGAAGCTCAGGAGCAGATTCTTAAAGCTTTGTATGCAGCACATAACGGAGTTTATCGTATGAGTGCTGATATTACAGATTTGGTAGAGACTTCTAATAATTTAGCAAGAGTTATTGTTAAAGATGGTCATATTAAAGTTGGTTGTTTAACGCGTAGTTCTGTAGAATCTTCTAAAATGGATTTAGCAAATACCTTAAGAGCAACTTTTGAATTAGCAGGTTGTGAGGTGGAATTCTCAGGAAGTTATCCTGGTTGGACACCAAATATGGATTCTGCAATCTTAAAAGTAATGGTGCCAATTTACGAACGATTAAATAATGGTGAAAAACCTCATGTAGCTGCTTGCCATGCAGGATTAGAGTGTGGAATTCTTGGGCAGAATTATCCAGATATGGATATGATTAGTTTTGGCCCTAATATTAAAGGAGCGCATTCTCCAGATGAACGTGCACAGATTTCTTCTGCACAGAAATATTGGGAATATGTTTTAGAGATATTAAAGAATATTCCTAAGAAGAATTAAAATTGTAAATAAACAAATTGATTTGTCATTCTAAATTCATTTTCAGAATTTTAGACAGAAAACTCACATGAGTCTTAGATGCTGAATAAAGTTCGGAATGAAAACAAGATAGATGTAATAGTTTTGGAAATAAAAAAAGCAGCTGCACTTCGACTACGCTTAGTGACCAGCTGCTTTTTTATAACCTTTGTGAAAGCGATTATTCTTTAATACTCGCTAATTCTATATCAAACACTAAGTTTGTTTTTCCTGGAATTAGTGGTGCTCTACCAGCATCTCCGTAACCTAAGTAGTAAGGTATAAATACTCTAGCTTTATCTCCAATTTTCATATTAAGCATAGCTTCTCTAAAACCAGCAACTAAACTAGCTGTTTCGTTGTAAGGCATATCAAACGGAGTATATCTTCCAGCTTTATCTTGATTTTCATCATATTTACCATTCTTTTCAGCTACGTCTTTCCATGTTGTCCAGAATAATGTACCATCCTCAAAATAACCAGCACAATCAATATTAACTCTTTGTGATGAGTTTGGTTTTATACCATCACTTTCATGCGTAAAAATCATAGCCATTCCTGTAGGTGAATCTATTCTACGACCATCTAAAGATTCATTTTTCTTTAGCCATTCAGCTTTAGCCTTTTGGGCTAATTCTTCAGCTTTTTTTCTAGCTTCAGCTCTTTGTTGCTCTTGTCTTTCTTTAATTTTAGGCATTTCTTCTTCAAATACTTTTGGTGCATCAAAGAATTTTGCATCTTTTCCCTTTCTAATGATGTTAAGTTTGGTGATAACTACATCTTCAACAGGCTTATGATTTCTAGCTCTTGGGTCAATAACTTTTACATTAGAAATAGAATCGTGTACATCCATTCCTTTAATAACTAGCCCAAAAACAGCATGTCTATTATCTAAACTTGGCCATTCTTTTTCCATAATAAAGAATTGACTTCCGTTGGTGTTTTTTCCAGAGTTTGCCATAGATAAAATACCTGGTTTATCGTGTTTTAATTCAGGGTGAAACTCATCTGGAAATTTATATCCAGGATCTCCCATTCCTGAAGCTGTTGGGTCACCACCTTGAATCATAAAATTATTTACAACTCTATGAAATGTAATACTGTCGTAATAAGGCTTTCCTTTATATTCTTCTTTAGTCATTGGATGATTACCTTCGGCTAAAGCCACAAAATTAGCAACCGTTACAGGTACCTTATCATAATAAAGTTCTGCAAGCATAGTGCCTTTATTGGTAACAAATTCAGCATAAATTCCGTCTTCTAAATCTGGATACTTTTCCTGGCAAGAGATATTTGCCAATACAACTAATACAACGAGGGTTGTAAGTGCTTTTTTAATCATGTTCTTGAGTTATAGTGTTTAATTTTACTTTGCAAATTAACGGAACATTTGTTCCTATTTTGTTATCATCTCCATAGTAGCCATAGGCTTTTTGAGATGGGAAAATAAAGGTAATATCATCGCCAGGTTTCATTAATTTTAAACCTTCTCTAAGACCTGTGAATAATTCTTGTTTATCCATTACATAGGTCTTGCGTTTTTGTTTATAAATTTCTTCACCATTGATATCTGAAATGCTGTATTGAAAATCTACAATATCTCCAAATTTTGGTTGTATAGTATCGTTTTGGGTTTTTACATTGTAATAGTACCAAAAACCACTTTCGGAAGCAATATAGTTCTCACTAGGGTTGCTTTTTATGATTTCTTGAATGATTAATTGCTCCTTTTCGTTAAGTTTTTTATTACGTTCAGCAGATTCTTTTAAGAAAGATCCAGATTTTACAGTTTCTGGTATTCTAGCTTCTGGAGACTTGCAGCTCGTTACAATTAGTGCTATAATTAATATGTAGAATAGATACTTCATTCTTGGGACAATTCATCTTTATATTGCGGTAATATACTAATAAATTTATCAATCGTTGCTTGTAAGCTTTCTTCGCATCGTCCTCCAGCAGCATTATCATGCCCTCCACCATTAAAGTGTGCTCTAGAAAATTGATTTACTGAAAATGAACCTTTGCTACGTAAGGAAATTTTAATGATGCCTTCTTGTTGGTTTTCAATAAATATTGCAGCAAAAATGACACCTTTTAAAGATAAACCATAATTAACAAAACCCTCAGTATCTCCTTTTTTAAAGTTAAATTCATCTAGCTCTTCTTGAGATAAAGTAATGTACGCTGTTCGTAATTCAGGAATTACTTTTAGGTTTTGTAAAGCTCTTCCTAATAGTTGCAAACGACTATAATTGTTCGTGTCAAATACGTTGTTATGAATGTTAGAATTATTGGCTCCTTTAGCAATTAAGTTGCCAACAACTTCATGTGTTCTACTTGTAGTTGACGGAAAACGAAACGAGCCAGTATCTGTCATAATACCAGTATATAAACAACTTGCAATTTTACTGTCTATTTTATTTAAATCACCAAGCATTTCTATGAAATTGTAAACCATTTCGCAAGTCGAAGACATACTTGTGTCAGAATAAGTGTATTTAGCATAATTGTCTGGTTGCTGATGATGGTCTATCATGAGCTTTGTTGCTAAAGATGCTTCTAATGGTTTTTCCATATCACCCGAACGATGAAAAGCATTAAAATCTAAAGTGAAAATAAGATCTGCATTTTCAATTAAAGCTTCACTTTTTTCTTGTTGATTTTCAAAAATTACAACAGAATCATTACCTGGTAACCATTTTAAAAAATCAGGATAATCATTTGGTGCTATTACAGTAGCATTATGATTATAAGATGTTAAATAGTGATATAATCCTAAAGTAGAGCCCATAGCATCACCATCAGGATTTTTGTGTGGTACAATTACAACATCCTTTGGTGTGCTTAGTAGCTTTTTTATTTCTGAAATCTGCGTTTTAATCATAAGAAGCGAATTTACAATTTTTAGAGTTTTAGAAAACTATATTTAATATGAAATTAAGATAGCTTTATAAACTCTATTTATTTTTCTGTATTAGACTTTGTTGCTTTTTCTGATTTTAATTAAGTTTAGGAAATTACCTTTGGTATAGGAAAGCTTATTGTTACAAGTTTATTTAGATAAAAGGTGACATAAAAAACGGTATTATGCTAACATTAATTTAATAAAAGCTACGCTTGATAAATTAAAGAAATGCGTTATTTTTGCAACTTCATTCGCAGAAGCGTTTTTTGCGAAGGCGAACAATTTAAAAAATTAAACATGGCAACTAACAGAACATTTACAATGTTAAAGCCAGATGCTGTTGAAAAAGGACACATTGGCGCAATATTAGAAAAAATTACAGCTTCAGGTTTTAGAATCGTAGCAATGAAGTTAACGCAAATGACTAAAGCTGACGCAGAAGAGTTTTATGCAATTCATAAAGAGCGTCCATTCTTCCCAGAATTAGTAGAGTATATGACTCGTGGTCCTATTGTTGCAGCAATTTTAGAAAAAGATAATGCTGTTGAAGATTTTAGAACGTTGATAGGTGCTACAAATCCTGCAGAAGCTGCTGAAGGTACAATCCGTAAATTATATGCAGCGTCTATTGGTGAAAATGCTGTACATGGTAGTGATAGTGATGATAATGCTGCTATTGAAGGTGCATTTCACTTTTCTGGTAGAGAGATGTTCTAAGAAAACAGTTCTTTATAAAATAAAAAAAGACCATCTGAAAAGATGGTCTTTTTTTATGCTATTGGTTTTAAAATTAATTTATTCTTCTTTGCGTTTCGCTACAAAAGTACCATTAGGTTGTATAAATTTAACCTCATTAAAAGTACCATCAGTTTCTAAGAATTCTACTTTATAACCATCTAAGATTTTAAGATTAAACTTATGTTTAGCGGTTGCTACTAACTCATACTCTGGTTGTCCAGGTACAAAAGCATATAAAACATTTTCATCTTTAATGTATACTTTTATTTCAGTTCCCATTAAACTGTAAAGCCCAACATATTTTTCTAAAGTTTCTGTATCTACATCTATTGTATTTGGAGTGCGCTTAAAGGCAATTGCGTCTGTCATAGGTTCAATACTAGCTTTCATATAATCTATATCGCCAGCAATATTGGTTGTAAAGGTGACTTTTAATGCGTTACCAATTTCTGATGTCTCAATTTTACCATTATTAATATCAATAAGTTCAAAAGTGTCATAGTGATAATGATGTAAGTACTGACGGTTGTTGTCCAGTTCTGCATATAGCGTGTCATTTTCTACAACAACATCAAACTTGCCATAGCCTTTATGTTCATAAGAACCTGTGTAATCTAATTTTATATGCGATGGTTTTGTACCTTTTATATTGCTTGTTTCGTTAGTGTCTTCTGTTTCTTCTTTTGCTTTTAAAGCTTTTTCTACATCTTCTTTGTGTTTTTCTGCCCATTTAGTTTTTTCTACTTTTAGCATATGGTCTGCAGCAATATTTCTAATTAAGCGCGGTACGGCTGAGCCATTTTGGTTAGCTAAGACTACAATGCCTAAATTATCTGTAGGATATAGTGCTACACTTGCAGAAAATCCATCAATATTGCCACCATGTTCTACCATGTAATGCCCTTTGTAGGAGTGTAAAAACCAACCATAACCGTAATTAGCATATTGTACGCCAGGTAATTCATCGTTAGGGAAACCTGCTGCTGCAACCATTTGAGAACTCATGGCTTCTTTTACGTAAGCTTCTGGTATAATTTGTTCTTCGCCGTATTTACCTTTGTTAATCCAAGTCATTAACCATTTAGTCATGTCATTAACACTACTGTTAATGCTTCCGGCTGGAGACATACCTGCAATATCGTAATAGTCCATCTTTATAATATTACGATCTTCATCTAATCGATAACCTTTGGCTGTATTTGTGCCATTTTTCATACCATCAATCATAGTTTTAGAACGATTCATATCCAAAGGTTTAAAAAAATGGTTTTCTATATTCTCTTCCCATGTTTTACCTGTTATTCTTTCAGTAATTACACCTTGTAATAAAAACCCGAAGTTGTTGTAATACCATTTTTGGCGTACTCCTGTAAAAGGCTCATGATATTGCATACGAGCAACCAAAGTGTCTTTGTTGTGCGTAGGAAAGAAATACCAAGCTCCATCATGTCGTGGTAAACCAGTACTGTGTCTCATTAGATCTTTAATAATGATGTTATTATTCATGTCATTATTATAAAACTCTAATTCGGGAACATATTTTAAGGGACTATCATCTAACGATAGTTTTTCATCTTCTCTTAGAATACCTAGTAATGCTGATGTGAAGGCTTTAGTAGATGAGCCAATTGCAAAAAGCGTGTTAGCATCTGCTGGAATTTTATTTTCATAATCTGCATAACCAAAGCCTTTGGCATAAATGACCTTGTCGTTTTCTACTATGGCAACAGCAAAGCCAGCTGCTTTTGTGCTTTCTAATACAGAATTGAATTGTTTTTCTATGCCTTTAAGACGTTTGTCGGTTTGAGCAAATGATATGGAAACAAAAAAGGTGAGTGCAATACTTAGGAATCTTAATTTCATTTTTTTGTTGGTTTTAAATTGTTTAGATGTTTTATATGTAGTAAAACACCTTACTAAGTTACTGTTTTTTGCTATGAATTTCAGAAAATTACAATTCGTCATTAAAAAGTTACAATTCGGTAATAAGGGTTTTAAAAACTTTGGAATATGGCAGATATTTGTCTTGTAATCTTAAAATTAGTTCAAAAATATTATGAGTACATTAATAAAAATAGCAGTTGTTTTAATTATAAGCTTAGTCTCTTTCAGCTCAAAGGCACAGGAGTCTTATAATTTAATTATAGAGGTTGAAGAAGCCAATAGTAATGATGGAAAAATGTTTGTTGCTGTATATAATGAGGAAGCTAAATTTTTAAGAAAATCTTATAAAGGCACTAAAAGTAAGATTGTGAATAATAGCTGCTCGGTAACTTTTGAAGATTTGCCTAAAGGTACTTATGCAGTTTCTATTTATCATGATAAAAATAATAATGGAAAGCTAGATAGAAACTTTTTAGGAATTCCTAAAGAAAGCTATGGCTGCTCTAATGATGCTAAAGGCTTTATGGGACCTCCAAAATGGAATGATGCCAAATTTGAATTAAAAACTAACAAAACAATAACCGTAATACTTAATTAATTATGAAGAATTTAATAATCATCGCTTTGTTAATGATTGCAGGAACAGCACAAGCGCAAACAAATTTTGAAAAGGGTATGGCTAAAGCCTTTGAGTTATGGGAAACTAATAAATGGGATGAGGCCGAAAATATGTTTGAGCGTATTGCAAAAGCCGAAGAGGATGAATGGTTGCCTAATTACTACATTGCACAGATGAATAGTTTAAAAAGCTGGAGTGAAAAAGATGAAACAGTTCTAAAAGCCCAATTAGATAAAGCACAAGGACATATAGATATTGCTATGAGTAAAAGTGAAGACAATGCAGAGATTTTAATTATGCAAGCTCAAGTATATACCAATTGGGTTGCTTTTGATGGTGCTACTTACGGAATGAAGTATGCCGCAAAAGTTACTGAGCTTTATGCAAAAGCTGCAGAGTTAGAGCCTGCAAATCCAAGGGCAGCATTATGTAAGGCAGATTGGGGAATGGGAAGTGCAAAATATTTTGGACAAGATACTGCGCCATTCTGTAAAGAAATTGAATCTTCAATTGAACTTTTTGATACCTTTAAACCAGAGAGTGATTTTCATCCTAATTGGGGAAAAGAACGCGCTGAGCAAGTATTAGCTGAGTGTAAAGAATAAAACTATTTAATTAGTAAGTAAAAAAACATGAAGAGATTTATAAAAACGATAGTATATGGTATTCTAGTTGGAATCGCGATAATGATTGTAGATCAGTCTATACGCTTTTTCTCAGGTGCTGGTTTAGAGTTTAACGACATGTTCTATCGTACGTTTTTTTACTATATGATTTACTCTATACCATTAAGTTTGGTGAACTCTTACTTTTTTGATTATATGAATGAAGTCGTGGTTTGGGGCCGTTACAAAAAGTATAAATTAGCTATAGGTTTCTTTGGGTCTGTCATTATTACATTAATAGCCATATTTTTTATAAGAGCCTTTATAGAAATTGTGCTAGAAGGCGAAACTTGGACAGAATTTGTTAACTCTGAGCAACCTCAATTTTACATCAGTGCGCTATTAATTACTTTAGTTATTTCATTGTTTTTTCATGCTGTATATTATTACAGAGAATTACAAAAAACTAAAGTAAAAGAACAGAAGGTAATTGCTGGTACAGCTAGCGCAAAGTTTGATGCTTTAAAAAATCAGTTAGATCCACATTTTCTTTTTAATAGTTTAAATGTTTTAACAAGTTTAATAGAAGAAAATCCAGACAGTGCGCAAAAGTTTACAACAGCTTTATCTAAAGTGTACCGTTATGTTTTAGAGCAGAAAAATAAAGAACTAGTTACAGTAGATGAGGAATTAAAATTTGCAAGAACTTACATGTCGCTTATAAAAATGCGATTTGAAGACAGTATTATTTTTGAAATTCCAGATAAGGCTTCAAACCCAGAAAGTAAAGTAGTGCCATTATCTCTACAGTTACTTTTAGAAAATGCGGTTAAGCATAATATGGTAACTTCTAGTAAACCATTGCATATAAAAATATACGAAGATGGTAATCACTTAGTAGTGATGAATAATCTTCAGCCTAAACAAATTGTAAAGAAGAGTAGTGGTGTTGGTTTAGATAATATTAAGCAACGCTATCAGCTTCTTACCGAAAGGAAAGTTTACATCAATCAAAGAGAGAAGGATTTTGCAGTAGCAATTCCTATGCTCACAAAACAAGTATCAATAATGAGAACAACACAACGATCAAAAGAACATCTTAATGATGATTATATGAGAGCTCGTAAGCGTGTCGATGAATTAAAGGCATTTTATTACAGCTTAATATCTTATGTATTTGTAATACCATTTTTAATTTTTATATGGTATAAATTTTCGCAACATACCATTCAATGGTTTTGGTTTCCAATATTTGGTTGGGGAATAAGTTTGGCTTTTCAGGCTTATAGAGTTTACGTAGATAATGGAGCATTTGGAGCTAATTGGGAGAAAAAGAAAATTGAAGAGTACATGCGTAAAGAAGATGAAAAAGGAAGATGGAACTAAAAGCTAATTCCAACCTTTCCAAAGGAGAAGAGCTGAATTTAGAACTAAAATATTAAAGCGATGAAAAATCAAGATAATAATTTAAAATATATCAGAGCCAAGAATAAGGTCGAAAGAGAGAAAGGGTTTTACACTCACCTTATTATATACCTATTAGTAAATACAGTGCTTACTGTAATGAAAGTTTGGGGAGATTTTAATAGTTGGGACAGTTTTGTTGATGAGTTTTTAACCATAGATGTGTTAAGTTCTTGGACTGTTTGGGGAGTGTTTTTAGTACTGCATTTTGTGTCATTTAAATATGGGCAAAAATGGGAGGAGCGCAAGATTGAAGAGTATATGAAGAAAGAATTGTCTAACGATTCAAAATAAAAAATTAAAGAGATGGAAAAGTATAATATAGAACCTTATAATGATAAGGATGAGGTTTCAGATTTTAGAAAAGAGGAAGCGTATTTAAGAGCAAAGAAAAAAGTAGATTCTTTAATAGGGTTTTACTGGCATTTTGCGGTATATATTGTGGTTAATATTTTTTTAATCATTCTAATTGGTGTAAATGCTGGTTTTGATGGCTTTGGTCCTTATGCTACAGCTACATTTTGGGGAATTGGTTTGCTCTTTCACTTCATAGGTGTTTTTGGTCCAGATTTCTTTTTTGGAAGAGATTGGGAAAAACGTAAGATTAAAGAGTTTATGGATAAGGAGGAACGAAATTGGGAGTAAAGACCTTTGTCTTTTTAGAAATTTTTAAAAAAGGAAGCTATAAGCTTACCAATATTAGCTATGCAACCTAAAGAAGAAGTAAAGCAACGTTTATTGAGAGCAAAAAAACATGTAAGACGATCAAAGTTGTTTTATATTCATTTTGCTGGCTATCTTATTGTAGTGGCACTTTTGTTATACAATCTCTATATTGTTGAAGGCGCATATAAGAATACTATTATTAGTCTTAATCTTTCGGTTTTAGTGCTGTGGACAGTTGCTATTGTATTGCATGCTTGGCGAGTTTTTAAAGAACGAAAAGTGTTTAGGAAAAGCTGGGTGGAAAAGAAAATAGCATCATATTTAGAAAAGGAAGAAGTAGAAGAAACCAAGATGTGGGAATAAAAATTAACTAACAAAAAATAAAATATTGGAAATGAATGTAATCATTATAGAAGACGAAAAACCATCTGCAAGACGTTTACAACGCATGTTGAAATCATTAAATATTGAAGCAGAGACAATGCTTCATTCTGTTGAAGAATCTATAGGATGGTTTCAAGATAATGTGCATCCAGATCTTATATTTTTAGACATTCAGTTAAGCGACGGTTTGTCTTTTGAAATTTTTGAAGCCATAGATATAAAATCTGCTGTAATATTTACAACTGCTTACGATGAATATGCATTACAAGCTTTTAAATTAAACAGTATAGACTATTTATTAAAACCCATCGATGAAGACGATCTTAAAACTGCAGTTGATAAGTTTAAAGAAAGAACACCACAAAATAATTCCGTAACATTAGATTTTAATGATATTAAGAAACTATTAGTTAATCCTATTGAGCGTGAATACAAAAAACGTTTTTCTGTAAAAGTTGGGCAGCACTTAAAGCTCATTAATGTTGAAGATATTGAATGTATCTATAGTGAAAACAAAGGTACTTATGCACATACTATAGAGGGCAGAAATTATCTTTTAGATCAAACTTTAGATCAGTTAGAAGATGAATTAGAACCACATGTGTTTTATAGAATAAGTAGAAAGTTCTATGTAAATATTAATGCTATTAAAGATATTATAAGTTATACCAACTCTAGGCTTCAGATTAAATTAAATCACTACAACGATCAAAATATTATTGTAGCCAGAGAGCGCGTTAAGGATTTTAAAAACTGGTTAGAATAAAGAGTTAATCTTCATCTTCAATTCTGTTATCATCGAAGGCAGAAGGCAATAATTTCGGAATAAATTTTATAAAAAGAGGTAACAAAATCATACCGCCTGGTAGCATAAAGATTGCTAAGCTAGGTATGGATTTAAAGATGTCTAATAATTGTGATTGAATTTTTTTCTGCTCTTCATCAGTAAGATTACGCTGCGTAGATTGAGCCAGTAGAGACATGGCTTCTTTACTTTCAGACAATTCTTTTATTAATCGTTTACTATTTCGTTTTATTAATTTAGATACAACCTTACTACTATTATTGTAAAAACTTTGAGCTAAGTTTTTAGACCGCAAAAATGCCACTTCATCTTTATGGGCATCGTAAAAAGCGTTGATATCATCTACAGACTTTGTAATGTCTTCATAAGGTAAATTTAAATCGGTTTTTAAGCGATTAAAAAAATCACGCTCTTCTTTATCAATGACTTTATCACTCCAAGAAGCCATGCATACCAAATCTATAATATAAAGCTTTTCTAAAGGTTCGGTTATAAAAGCTATTGCATTATTATATAATGGTAATGTAGAGTCTTTATGACGAACAGATTCTTCAAATAGTTTTATAAGATTGTTGTCATATTTGGTTTTTTCTGATTTAGCATCAATTGCAGTAAATACAATGGTTTCTATTGCAGACTCTATGTTGTTAATATAGGCTCTTATTTGATGTTCATCTTTTAAAAATTTTTGATAGCCTAAAATGTCGACAAATAATAATGCATTAATTAAAAAATAATTAAAACTTTTTGAAATGAAATTATCTTCAATATATATGCGTTTATGAATCATTTTTTCTAATAAGCTATCTGGTGATTTATCTCCAAATAACTCCTCAAAAAAAGAACGCTTTTTATTGCCTATAGCTTTGTAATATCTAATTAAGCTTTTGGTAAAATCTTCTTTAGAGTTTTGTTTTTTGTGAATAAAATAAAACGTAAGTAGTAAATTAATTTTACAACGTTCTTCGTCAGTAAAATCAAAAGGTTTTACTATATCGAGTACTACATTAACGTTGCTTCCGTATATAAATCCTGTTTGCTTTAATTTGTTATAAAACTTGGAGGTTTCTATCTGAAAAGAGGGTCTTTCAGAAACTTCTAATAATAGTTTTTTTATCCAGCCGTTAGCTGATGGATTCATAGGTGTCTAATTAAGCGATAAAGATAGTTTTTATCTATAAAATTAATTGTAAGGTTGTTTATTTTTTAAATGTATCCTGTAGTTGTTTCCCGAAAACAGCCATAATACCAGCAGCTAATCCGCCGATAATACCTGTTACCAACATTAGTAGATAAGGATTTCCACCTAAAGGTAACAACAGGGCAATTTTTTTTGCTAAAGTATAGTCATTGCCACTACTTAATACAAAACTATATGTGGCCCAAAATAAAAGGATTGCAAAAAAAGGTGCAAAAAACACTGCAGCTTTTTTAAGTGGAATAAACAATGATGTTACTAATGCGGCTGTCATAACTGACCACCAAGGCAAAAAAAATGATAAAATAAGTGCTAAAACAATTGTAGCTATAAAATTGATAATATTTTTATTCATTAGTGTGTAGGTGTTATGGTTAGCGTTCCAATGATGGCTTCAGTAGCTTTATTAGATTGTAAAAAGTTGAGTTGATGGTATTTTCCAGCTGCCCAATCGTCAATAAAATTGTCGTAATATTTACTGCCAGGATTACCAGATTGCCCTCCAGGATAAATACCAATTGCTATAGGAGGTGAAGTCATTTCTACGATCATTCGCCACGAAGGGCCATGATTTTCAGAAGTAGCATTAACAATATTACGATCTCCACCAATTGGAATATCGAATCTTGAAAATGCTGGTAAAGCCTGTAGTAAATGACCAGCGTATGTTGCTTTATATTTTAACCAAGTGTAATCTCCTTTTTCTTTTTTAATTTCTTGTAAGCGTGTGGCTGCCTCTTTAAAGGATAAGAGAAATAAATCTTTTGCAGTTTCTGTTTCGTTAGTTTCAACAATATCCATAAACTCATGATTGCCGTGGTTTTTTAGCATATATATAGTTTGATAGGTGAAAGGTGTGTCTAATGCTGTGTTTTCCGTATTAAATTCATCCCAAACCATATCGTATAGTTTGCTATACCATTGACGCCAAATACTTGGTCCAACTTCATCAATATCATTATTGAATTGCCAATTTTTTGTTTCGTTATATATCGCTTTTTCGGCTTCTGTTAAAGTTGATGTATCCATGTGTTCTAACATGTAAGGCAGAAGTTCAGCAGCTTTAAGGTTGTAATTGTTATTGTGCAATTCTTTAAAATCGTCAACACTAAATTTATCTTTAGAATTGAAATAATCGTTTATAACACGATTTCTATAATTTTCATAACCATCATTAAAAACAAAAAACGGATAATTTTCATCAACAGGATGCTGATTTGCAGAGCTCACAAACCCACGTTCAGGGTTTTTAGCGTGTGCATTAAATTGTTGTGGAATATAACTTTGCCAATCGTTTTCAGGATTACTGCCATCCATCAAGAATTTACCTTGACCTTCCCATTTGTTAGGGAATTTTCCTTGTATCCACAAGGCTATGTCTCCTTCAGTGGAAGCAAATACAAAATTCTGAGCAGGCGCATTCCAATATTGTAATGCGCTTACATAATCATTATAATTTTTTGCTTTATTTAGTTCTATAAAAGTTTTTTGATTATTACCACCTTCGTGTCCTATCCATTTCATAGCGTAGCCAGCTAATTCTTTATCAGATTTAAAGTTTTTATCATACACTACAGGGCCATGATGTGTGTATAGAACAGTGTCTTTATAATTTTCTTTTCCTTTTATTTTTATATCTTCAACTCTAATGGTAACGTCTTTCCATTTACCATCATATTTATATTTGGTTCTATCATTGTTGAATTCAATTTTATACCAATCAATCACATCTCTAGTAGCATTGGTTTCTCCCCAAGCTATATGTTGATTAAATCCAGAAATTACACCTAAGGCTCCAGGGATAGTTGCGCCAAAAGCATTGTGATTTGGAGTGCTTAATTGCATAACAAACCAAATGGCTGGTAAATTAAGTCCTAAATGAGGGTCGTTAGCTAAGATGGGTTTTCCTGTTGTGGATTTAGCACCAGAAACAGCCCAATTATTACTTCCATTATCAGGGTGTGGTTTTTCTATAGTTTCTCTAATAGTGTCTAATACAACTTTACTCTCTGGTAATTGGGTTTGTGGAACATCAATAAAGCTCCAGTCGGTTTCTTTAGGAATCACAGGATCTGTAATATCGAAAAAATCTGGAAACAATAAGTTGAAATTGTCCTCTCCAATAAGTCTCAATGTATTGGTGTATTCTAAATCATTATCTCTGCCAGCTAGCATTTTAGTCATATACATTAAAAGCAATGCCGTTTTTTTAGGTGACCAGGCTTCGGGTTTATAATCTAATAATTTATATTCTACAGGATAATCTTTTGGGTCTAGTTGATTGATGTATGCATTTACACCATCTGCGTAATCTTGTAAAAAGCCTAAGGTTTCTTTATCGTGCTTTTCCATATAAGCAATGGCTTGATCTGCGCCATAACCCATTCCTCTACGACGTTCTGTTCTATCGTAATTTAAAGCGCCTTCACCTACAACTTCAGACAATCGTCCTGCGGCAGCAAAGGTTTGAAACTCTAGTTGCCATAAACGATGTTTAGCGGTTAAATATCCTTGGGTTTTGTATAGGTCGCTTTCGTTTTGTGCAAAAACATGAGGAATTAATTGCTCATCATAATGTACGGTTACTTTATCTTTTAATCCTGGGATTGAAACCTCACCAGTAATAGATTCATCTGTTTCGTTTTGCCAAATACCATTGTAAGGGCTTAAAAATTTACCTAAAGGAGGAATGGTGCCTAGTTTATTATTTAAAACGAAAAAAATTCCAATGGTTAAAACGAAGGAGAGTACTAGTTTTGCGTATTTCATTTAAGTTATAGCATTATTTAGAACTTAAAAATACAAATATTATCAATGGCTTAAAGTGAAAGTTGTTTTCTTTACCGAAGGACTAATTTTTTTACAACATCTTTCCCAATGGATTCGTTAAGCATTTTTATGATTTTTTCATTACCATAACTTAGTTCTTCTCGCAATACGCTAGAGCTTAATTGCACATATAGCGTTTCGTGTTTTAACTCTATAGCTGTGGTGTAATTATTTACGCCATTGCCCATAAGGTTAGCCCAAGCATCACGTACATTTACCTTGTCTAAACCAGATTGTAAATTATTAGTTTGAACAAATTCCTTAAGGATATCTTGTATGGGTTGATTGTCGTTGTTGCGTTTTGCCATCTTAGTTGTCGCGAAAGAGGTAATCTTTATTTATTCAAAGTTCGTCAATTTGAATGACTTTAACTTCTAATAAAATATAAAAGTTTTTATAAATATTATTCTAAGTCTAACTCAATAGGTGTGTAGCGTTTGTATAGATATATTACATTACTCTCGTTACTCACTTTAAGGTGTTTTGGTGAAGCTTCTAACACGGTTTCTTTCCATTTGTTAAATGCTGTATTATAATAAATGTTTAAACTGTCATTTTCTATTTTAACAATAAAAGATTCAGCATTTCCTGTAGTATAATAAACATTGTTTATGCCTGGTTTCAATTTTTTTCTAAAACCGTGTAAACTATCATTTATATTGATATAATCAATAGTTTCACTAAATCGATATTGCTTTGTTGTGCCATCTGTTAGAGTTACTTCTTCAATTTCCCAATAGCCGTTGAGGTGTTCTATGTAGTTTGCTGGGTTTTCTGAGCAATTGAAAGCCATCAATAGAATGCAGATGAAAAAAGAGACTTTCAGATTTAAAAGATTACCACGACCAATTTTTAAAATTAGTTTGGTGATGCTGCTAAGAATTTTGTTTGTAGTCTTCATTATAGCTTAAATAGTTTATAAGATTGATGAATCTGTTTTACTATATTTTCAGTCCTATCGGCATGTGTGTCGCTAATAAAAATCTGACCAAAATGCTCATTATCTACAAGGCTTATAATTTGAGCCACTCTATTTTCATCGAGCTTATCAAAAATATCATCTAACAATAGAATAGGTGAGACACCACTTTGTTGTTTTATAAAATCGAACTGTGCTAATTTTAATGCTATTAAAAATGATTTTTGTTGTCCTTGACTACCAAACTTTTTAATAGGAAAATCATCAATTAAAAAAGTTAAATCATCTTTGTGTGTGCCAGCACTAGTATATTGTAAAGCTTTGTCTTTGTTAAGGTTGGTCTGTAATAAATCTATTAAATCTCCATTAAATAAATCGCTCTTATATTTTAAGTCTATAGCTTCTTTGTTTTGGCTAATAGCTTCGTAACGTTCTTTAAAAATAGGAATAAATACCTTTAAAAATTCATCACGTTTATTAAAAATCTCTTTGCTGTAGGTATGCAATTGCTCATTGTAAATAGCTAAAGTATCTCCATTAAAAGTGTTATTAAGCGCAAAGTATTTTAGTAAGGCATTACGTTGCGATAGTACTTTGTTATAAGCAATGACTGAGCTTAAATAGGTTTTATCGCTTTGCGAAATAACGCTATCCATAAATTTTCGACGTGTATCACTGCCTTCTATAATTAAATCGCGATCTGCAGGTGAGATAATAACTAAAGGAATAAAACCAATATGCTCACTAAATTTTTCATAAGCTTTTCCGTTACGTTTTATGATTTTTTTCTGTCCACGTTTTAGAGATACTATAATTTTTTCAGTACGTTCATTTTTGGTGAAATTACCATCTACTACAAAAAATTCGGTGCCATGCTTTATATTCTGAAGCGCAATAGGATTAAAATAGCTTTTCCCAAACGCCAAGTGATAAATAGCGTCTAAAGCATTAGTTTTTCCAATGCCATTAGCACCAACAAAACAATTGATTTTGGTGTCGAAATCAAAAACCTGACTTTCAAAATTTTTGTAATTAACTAAAGATAATGTGTTTAGAATCATAAATAATTACATCCTTTTTCTGAATTTAGCGATGATTTAATGCGATAAATTGTCACGCAAATTATTGAAAAATAACAAATAAATAGGCTTTTAATTACCAATAAAAATTATATTTTTGCGCACGCATTAATTCCCCTTTGTTTTTTGCTTTGGTGGATGAGATGACTTAAATTTAATACTGCACGCCAAGCGTCAGTTTATAAAACATTTAAAACTAAGACTTAGATTGCGAAGCACTCTAGGCATTACATTTAGATAAGATATGGCAACGTATAAGAAAAGAGGCTACAAACCAAAAACTAAAAAGGAGAAAGAAGTAGTTGTTGAAGAAAGTTCAGCAACGGCTGAAGTATTTAATACTTTAGATGAAGGAGCTTCTAAAACCGAAGAGTGGTTTGAAAAAAATCAGAAATATATTATTGGCGCTATTGCTGCAATAGCGGTTGTTGTACTTGGGTTTTTAGGTTACAACAGATTTATTGCTGAGCCAACCCAAAAAGAAGCGATGAACGATATGTACCAAGCTAAGAAGTATTTTGAAGATGCAGCTAATGGGATATCATCAGATTCATTATATAACATGGCTTTAAATGGTGGTGAAGGAAAATATGGTATGTTAGATATCGTAAACAATTATGGTGGAACACCTGCTGGTAACTTAGCTAATTATTATGCTGGTATGGCATATCTAAACCTTAAAGATTACCAAAATGCTGTAAATTACCTTGGTGATTTTTCTAGTGAAGATAAAATGTTAGGACCTATAGCTAAAGGTGGTATTGGTGATGCGTTTGTGCAATTAGAACAATTACCTGAAGCTTTAGAGTATTACGAAAAAGCATTTAAGGCTAACGTAAACGATTTTACAACACCAATGTACTTGCTAAAAGCAGCAAGAGTAGCAATTGATTTAGGTGAGAATAAAAAAGCTTTAGACTATCTTAATAGAATTAAATCTGAATTTGACGGTTCTACACAAGCTAATGAAGTTGATGTATTAATAGGAAAAGTAGAAGCAAGCTTATAAAACATGGCTACTGCAAATCATAATTTATCTAATTACGATAAAACAACAATCCCAAACGCGAAAGATTTTCGGTTTGGGATTGTTGTTTCAGAATGGAACGACACAATTACCGAAGGTCTTTGGCAAGGTGCTTTTGATGCGCTTATAGATTGTGGTGGATTAAAAGAAAATATTGTACGCTGGAATGTTCCTGGAACCTTTGAGCTTACTTATGGAGCTGCCAGAATGTCTAAAAGCATTTATGCAGAATCTGGTATGTTAGATGCCATCATTGTAATTGGTTGTGTTATTCAAGGGGAAACCAAGCATTTCGATTTTGTTTGCGAAGGTGTTACCCAAGGTATTAAAGACCTTAATCTTAAAGGGGATATTCCTGTGATTTTCTGTGTGCTCACTGATAATAATATGCAACAATCCATTGACCGTTCTGGCGGTAAACATGGTAATAAAGGTACCGAAGCTGCTATAGCTGCTATAAAAATGGCAGAACTGAGAAAAAGTACTAAGTGATTAGTGTCTAGTAATCAGTATGCAGTAAAGTCTAGGTAAATATTCATAAGCATAGTGACTTTGCGGATTCGCGAGGAACGAGTAACAAAGCAATCTTATATTATTTTAATTATCTTTCATTTTCGTCTTCATCTTCATCATGGCATCTTTTTTGTTGATAATTTTAAGGAATCCTTAGGCAATTTTTCCTAGTATTTTAAGTACTTTTGAGTAATTCAAGTTTTAGTAAATAAGGTAACTTGTTCAATCAAAGAAAAAATAAACAATTTAGTTATAAGCCTCGTTTTCAGGATTCTAATTCCGATGCTCATCGGGAAGAGTCGAAAGACGACTTGGAGCGTAAATGGCTTGAAATAAAAGGTGGTAATAAACGAAAAGGGAGTAAATTATTTTCATTACCTGCTTTAATTATGATGTTGTTAGCTCTTTTTGTTTTAATGTATATTCTAGAAGGGTATATTAAATAAAGGATCTTATGGGTTTAATGAAATTGAAAAAAAATCGAAAGTATAATTACAAGCCTCGCTATTATAAAGGTGATGGTAATCCTTATGAGTTAAAGCACAAATTTGATGACTTTAGAAAAACTATAAACCCACCAAAAGGCATTAAAGGAAAATGGAATGCTGCAATGGATGAGTACCAAAATGACAGAGATGAAAAGGTAAATAAACGCATTTTTGTTATTGCAGGTATTTTAATTCTGTTGTTTTTATTCTTAATTGGTTTCGACTTGTCTATTTTCTTCCCTCAAAGCTAATGACAGATATTATTCAACTTTTACCAGATCATGTTGCTAACCAAATCGCAGCAGGTGAGGTAGTGCAACGACCAGCTTCTGTAGTTAAAGAACTTTTAGAAAATGCTATAGATGCTAATGCTACCGAAATAAAACTTATTATAAAAGATGCTGGTAAAACCTTAGTTCAGGTGATTGACAATGGCAAAGGGATGAGTGTAACAGATGCACGATTGAGTTTTGAGCGTCATGCTACATCCAAAATACAATCAGCTGAAGATTTATTTCAATTAAACACTAAAGGTTTTCGTGGTGAAGCTTTAGCGAGTATTGCTGCCATTGCACATGTAGAATTAAAAACTAAACGACCAGAGGACGAATTAGGGACTGCTATAGAAATTGAAGGAAGCAAAGTGAAGTCTCAAGAGGTTTCAGTCACACCAACAGGCACATCAGTTGCTGTAAAGAACTTGTTTTTTAACATTCCTGCGAGACGAAATTTTTTAAAGTCAGATGCTGTAGAATTAAGACATATTACTGATGAGTTTCATCGCGTGGCTTTAGCGCATCCCAATATTGCATTTGCCTTTTATCATAATGGTAGTGAGTTGTTTAATTTACCTCAAGAAAATTACAGACAGCGTGTAGTGCATATTTTTGGGAATAAAACCAATGAAAAACTAGTGCCTGTAGAAGAGGAAACCGAAGTGTTAAAAATTTCAGGATTTGTTGGTAAACCAGAGTATTCTAAAAAAACACGTTCTGAACAATTCTTTTTTGTGAACCAACGTTTTATTAAAAGCCCTTACCTAAATCATGCTATTAGTGCTGCGTTTGAAGGCTTGTTAAAAGATGGTTATCATCCAAGTTATTTCTTAAATCTAACAGTAGATCCTAAGACGATAGATATTAATATTCATCCAACTAAAACCGAAATTAAGTTTGATGATGAGCATACCTTATATGCTATTTTACGTTCGGCAGTAAAGCATAGCTTAGGGCAATTTAATATTGCGCCAGTTTTAGATTTTGAACATCAAAACAGTTTTAATACACCTTATAGCTACAAAGATAAAGCAGGCTCAGCACCAACAATAGAAGTAGATCGAAGTTTTAATCCGTTTGCAGATGATAGTGTGAGTACAAAACAAAGTCCTGCAAAAACTAATTTTAAGCAAACTAAAACTACATCTTGGGAAAGTTTATATGTAGGTTTAGAGTCTAAAGGAAATAACTCTAATGATAATTTTAGTGAAGTTACTTTTGAGAGTGATGCTAAAACCGAATCTATTTTTAGTGATGCTTCTATAGAAACCAGTAAAACAACATTTCAATTACAACAAAAGTATATTGTAAGTACACTAAAATCTGGAATGCTGGTTATAGATCAAAATAGAGCGCATCAACGTGTATTGTACGAAAACTTTTTAAAGCACATTACTATTAAGGAAGCTACAAGTCAACAATTGTTGTTTCCATTACAGTTGCATTTTACACCAAGCGAAAGTAATATTATTAAAGATTTAAAAGAAGATTTAGAATATACAGGTTTTGTGTTTTCTAACGTTACTGAAGAAGATATTACCATAACAGGAGTGCCAGTTGGTGTACCAGAAAGTGAAGTATCTATAATATTAGAGCAATTAATAAGTGATGTTGAGAATGATGTGCCAGATGCTAATTTTAGTGCTACAGATTTATTAGCTAAATCTATGGCAAAAAGCTTAGCGATAAAAAACGGACAGACGCTAAATAGTACAGAGCAAGAACATTTAGTTAATAGTTTATTTGCTTGTAAGGAACCGAATGTATCACCAACCAACAGAATAACCTTTGTTACACTATCAGTTGATGATATTGAGAAAAAATTTATGTAATATATGAGACAACAGATTACTGATGCTGTAAAACATTTATTGATAATTAATGTGTTAATGTTTATAGGAACGATAACCATTGGTAATGGTGCTTTCTATGAGTGGTTTGCATTATACTTTCCGAAGAATCAACTGTTTCAACCTTGGCAAGTATTAACGCATATGTTTATGCATGGAGATTTAACGCATATTTTGTTTAATATGTTTGCGCTTTGGATGTTTGGTACTACTGTAGAGCAGGTTTTTGGAATGAGAAAGTTTATTGTTTTTTATCTACTGTCTGGTTTTGGTGCAGCAATTATTCAAGTAGCATTTCTTTATTTTCAATATAATACAGGTTTAGAAACTTTGATAGAGTCTGGTTTTTCGCCATCAGATATAGTGAAAATTTTAGGTGATGGTCAGTACGATAAACGATGGGTACCTGCACTAGGTGATAATTTTGAAGGATTTGTTAGTGCTTTTAATTCCACAATGGTAGGTGCTTCTGGTGCTATTATGGGAGTTTTAGTGGCTTTCGGAATGTTATTTCCAGAATCTAAATTAATGTTGATTTTCTTACCAATTCCTATAAAAGCCAAATATTTTATTCCTGCAATTATAGCTTTAGACCTTTTCTCAGCGTTATCAGGACAGTCTATATTTAGCCCAAGTAATACAGCTTATATGGCTCACGTTGGTGGTGCATTAACAGGATTTTTGTTGATGTATTTCTGGAAGAAAAATGAGAGAGATAAATACCGTTGGAATTAACCATGAACACTTTTGAAGATTTAAAATATAAGTTTAATAGATTCAACGCGTTTGAAAAGATTATTGTCATCAACATAATCGTTTTTATAGTAGGACAATTAATTAAAGTTTTTGTACGCACAGATAAAGCTTTATCTTATTTAAGCTTACCCTCAGATTTTTTTCAGTTTCTATGGAAACCTTGGACACTTATCACTTATGGTTTTGCACATTATGGTTTTTTTCATGTGCTGTTTAACTTATTGGTATTGTATTATATATCTAGAATGTTATTAAACCTGTTCCGACCAAAAATGGCGCTGAACATTTACTTTTTAGGAATTATAGTTGGTGGATTAGCATTTTTGTTTGTGTATAATGTCTTCCCAAAAAGTTTTCTCATAAACACTTCTGGTGTTGTTGGTGCCTCAGCAGGAATTAGAGCATTGTTGATATTTTTGGGTGTTTATATGGCTGAAACAGAAGTAAGAGTCTTTACATTTAATATAAAACTAAAATATATTGCTATTGCTTTGGTTGTCATGGATGTTTTAGGGCTGTTTGGATGGAATCAAGGCGGTAACGTAGCTCATCTTGGTGGTGCGTTGTTGGGTTATCTGTATGCAACAAAATTGAAACAAGGAAAAGACATTGGTACTGGTTTTGAGCGTGTAATGGATGCTGTTGTAAGTTGGTTTCAACCAAAATCTAATTTAAAAACGGTGCATAGAAACCAAAATAAAAAATCTTATGCAGGTAAAACAAAACAAGAGTTTCATACCTACAATGACCAGAAAAAAATAGACCTTATTTTAGATAAAATAAGTAAAAGTGGTTATGAAAGTTTAACTTCTGAAGAAAAAGAATTTTTGTTTAAGGCTGGTAAGAAATAATTTGATTTTCGTTTTTACGGGAAATGAATATGAAAAAGTTTAGATTCTTTAATAAAGTTATATTTATTGTCAATACGTTGGCAGCACTTTTGCTTTTAATCTCTTACTTTTTGCCATACGTACCACCAAAAAGCTTTGCAACGTTATCGGTTTTAAGTTTAGGAGTCCCTTTATTAATTATATTAAATATTCTCTTTTTTTTATACTGGTTACTTCGAGTAAGAAAACAAATGCTCTTGTCATTGATTGTTTTGGTTTTGGGTTGGAGTTATTTAGGGTCGCTGTATAAATTTTCATCGTCTAAGAATATTGAAGATTCAGATAATTTTTCTGTAATGTCATTTAATGTTAGATTGTTTAATAAGTATAACTGGAAACCTAATAAAACTACAAGAGAAGATATAGTAGACTTGTTTTATGAAGAATCACCAGATGTTATTTGTATACAAGAATATACCAGAGGTACACCAATTAAGTTAAAAGGCTATTCTCATTTTAATGGTAGGTATAAGAAGAATGTTAGAGGAGGTCATGCTATTTTTTCTAAATTCCCTATTATAAATTCGGGATCCTTAGAGTTTGAAAACACCAACAATAATGCTGTGTTTGTAGATGTGGTAAAAGAGAAAGATACCATTAGAGTTTACAATGTTCATCTTCAATCTTCAAAAATTAATACTCAGATAGACTATATTAACAGTCAGCATTCTAGAGATGTGTTTTTAAAGCGTGTTAAAGCAGCATTTATAATGCAGCAGACGCAAGTAGAGCTGTTTTTAGAGCATAAATCTAAATGTAAGTATAAAGTTATTGTAGCAGGAGATTTTAATAATACAGCTTATTCTTATAGTTATAAAGAGATTCTTGGTGATGATCTTAAAGATACGTTTAAAGAAGCTGGTAATGGCTTTGGAAAAACTTTTGACTTTAAGTTTTTTCCGTTAAGAATTGATTTTATTCTAGCTGATGAAGATTTTCAGGTCAATGGTTTTAAGTCTTATTCTAACATGAAACTTTCTGACCACTACCCAATAAAAGCTACTTTAAAGTTAGATTAGTAAACAATCAGCACTATCTGCAATAATATGCACAAAGAGTCCAATACCAAAAAAACGTGTTTGTTTTGGTATTAGAAATAAAAAATATACTCCAATGGCATAGTAGGTGTGGAGTGGGTGAAAATTAATACTACAACGGTTTGGATCAAAAATAGGATTGGCTAGTAAATGATCTAAATCTATAATAAATGCCGAGAGCATTATAAGATAAGCTTTTAGCCAATTTTTTCTAAAGAAAATAAGAGCAATGACTAATGGTAGCCCAAAATGCAAACCATAATGAATGCAAAATCTTAGCATTGTTCTAAAGTTTGTTTTTTTAGATATAACTCTGTGTTTGGACCTTCATTAAATAATAGATCTAAGATACTTAGGTTAGTAATAAAACCATGTTTTTCGGTAAAAACTTGTGTATAATAACTTAGGGAACCTACTTTATAATTACGATTAACCATTGGTCTAAAATCTGTTTTATGAAAAGGTTCTTTTTCGAATAGTTCTGTTTTTGATGTTGAAATATCTATTTGAAGACTGTCTTTAAGCACTTCAAAACAGCTTAGGTTTAAATCTAAAATATAGTCGAATTTCTTTTCAAAAAGAGGCATTAAATCATCAATGTAATATTCAAAAAAAGGCGACATACTATAAGCAGATTGTAATGATTTTAGGTGCTGTATCTGCCACCTGTCTTCATTAGCAATTTTTACATCTTTATACAATTGTCTGTTTTTTTGAGAATAACTCACAGGAACTGATAAAGCTAGTTTTCCGTTAGCAGCATAGATTTCTGTACGATTTCTAAAAGACTGTTTTTGGTAATTATCACAAACCTCAAAGCATACCGAATCTGAATTTGCCATAGTAACAAAGTGAGCTATGTTTGGAAAATAAGTTGGATGTATAAGACAATCCATATAATGTCACTTAAATAGATTAAGACGCCTTAGCCTTCTTTTTCTTTTTCCATTTATTGAAACCATAAATTCCAAATAAAATCACTAAAAATGGAATTAAGTATGAAGTGCGTTCACCGCTACCACTCACTGTTGTAAAGATTCTGTCCCAACGGAATTTCCAGTTTTTAAGACCATCGTTAATACCATCAATACTCATCCAAATAAAGACTGGCTTCCCAAAAATATGATCGTAAGGCACAAATCCCCAATATCTACTATCAATAGAATTATGACGGTTATCTCCCATCATCCAATAGTAATCTTGTTTAAATGTGTACGATGTAGCTGGTTGGTCGTTGATGAATATTTGATTATCTCTAGTCACAACTTTATTACCTTCATATTCACCAATTGCACGTTTATAAAGCGATATGTTTTCAATATTGAGTTGAATGGTTTCGCCAGCTTTAGGAATCCATAATTTACCAAAGTGGTCAACATTCCATCTGTAATTAGGATCTCTAGGAAAGATGTTTCCAGACATTCCTTTTTCTTGAGTTACACGTTCAACACTAGCAACGTTAGGCTGAACTTTTAGTTTATTTACAGCTTCATTAGATACTGCCGCTAAATAAAAAGATCCATCTGGATTAATTCTAAAACCATCATCAATATCTGCTTTATCTAGCATGTTGTAAAACATACGTTCTTCACCAGTAGTTTCAATTGGTTTTTTTAAGGTTAAACGATAAGAAAACTGTAAATGAGATCTTGGTGGTAATTTATTTTGCTTACCATTAATAAATACGTAGCCATTCCTTAGTTCTAATGTGTCTCCTGGCAAACCAACACAACGCTTTACCAAATTGGTTTTTTTGTCTATAGGTTTGTAGTAATTACGATCTGGTGTAAATACATTCATATCTAGCAATGTATCTGCAGGTTGGTTAAATACCACAATATCGTTTCGTTCTACTTTTTCAAAACCAGGAAGTCTTAAATAAGGTAGCTGTAGTTTGTTTTTCCAAGACGTTTTACGTTTATCGAAATTATCATCAAACAAATAAGATTTAGTACCTAATTTAGGAATGGTATCATGTACCATTGGTGCGCCAACAGTTGTCATTGGAGCTCTTGCGCCATAGTGTATTTTACTCACTATTAAAAAATCACCTACCAATAAGGACTTTTCTAAAGATGATGAAGGGATTACAAACGGTTGAAAGAAATAGGTGTGTACAATAGTAGCTGCAACAATGGCAAATAGAATAGAGGTTATCCATTCTCCTGTAGAAGTTTTTGGTTTTAGCTCTCTGTTTTCAATATAGTTAACATCTGCAACGTAGTTTAAATAATAAAGGTAAAAACCTAGTGTAACGATGCAAATAAGAGCATCTATTTTGGTGTCTTTTCCAAAAGCTCTGGCTGTTTCTACCCAAGCGGCAGGAATCATAATTAGATTCACAATTGGTAAAAACATTAAAATAACCCACCACCAAGGACGAGAAATAATTTTCATAAGAACAACGGCATTGTATACAGGAGCAAAAGCTTCCCAAGCCTGTCTGCC
>NZ_JAOARH010000154.1 GCF_025210595.1 Winogradskyella sp. | reverse complement strand
GGCATAATCACAATCTATATTTTCTAAGCCTGCTCCTACACGACCTATAAATTTAAGGCTTGTCGCTTTATCTAAAAATGCTTTATCAATCTTAAATCGACTACGAATTATAAAACCATCGTATTCATGAATTTTAGCTTCAATTTCGGGTTTTGAAGACGTATAATCTTCATGATTTGTAAATCCTAAAGCATTTAATTGCTCAAGTAGTAATGGATGGTTGGTGTCTAGGTGAAGGATTTTCATGTTTTAAATCTTCGGATAATTGGTTTGTGTTTTTTCATGAATAACGTTTCCTGTGTGTGCTGTAGATAATTTCTCGAACAATAACACATGTACTTCTTCATCATTTTTAGTCCTTGGATTATGTTCTACGCCTTTAGGTATCACTATAATCTCTCCTTCTCGTACAATTTCAGTTCGATCTCTAAACTGCATATATAACGTGCCTTTTACCACTTGAAACAATTCATCTTCATGTTCGTGAGCATGCCAAGTAAATTCGCCTTTAATCTTTGCTAACAAGACTTGCATATCATCTACTATAGCAATTTGATGTGGATGCCAATGGTTTGAGAATTTTGAAAATTTCTCTTTAATGTTGATTGCATTCATGAGATAAAGATAGCGATATTGAAATATGGAAACAACACTTCAACAATGCCAAGTGTAACAATTTTAAACGAATTAAATACCAAGAATTAACTTTGCAATCCAGAAGTAGATTAAAATTCCGAAGATATCATTACTTGTAGTAATAAATGGTCCTGTTGCAATTGCAGGATCAATACCACGTTTGTTTAAAAACAATGGTACAAAAGTTCCGATAAGACCTGCAACAATAATAACAACAATTAGTGCTAAAGATATGGCAAGCGCAGTATAGATTTCACTTTTATAAATCCATACAAATAAGAATAAAAACACAGCTAAAACTACACCATTAAATAGGGCTAGTAGCATTTCTTTTATCAATCGATTGTTGACACTTCCTTTAATATCATCATTTGCTAAACCTTGCACAATAATAGCGCTAGATTGTACTCCTACATTTCCTGCCATTGCGGCAATAAGTGGAGTAAAAAAGAATAAAACAGCATGATCTTGTAACATATGTTCAAAATCTCCCATAATTAATGCTGCTCCAATACCTCCAACTAAGCCTAAAAACAACCATGGTAAACGTGCCTTAGTTAACATCCAGATGCTATCTTCTGCATCGACATCTTGGGTAATACCTGCTGCTAATTGATAATCCTTTTCAGCCTCTTCTTTGATAACGTCTACAATATCATCAATAGTAATACGTCCTAATAAACGCTTGTTATGATCTACAACAGGAATGGCTTCTAAGTCATATTTTGCCATAACTTTTGCAACTTCCTCATCGTCATCATCTACATGTACATAATCTACTTTTGGAATATAGATTTCTGATATTTTGCTTTCGTTCTTGGCAATAATTAAATCCTTTAGCGATAATCTTCCGATGAGTTTTTCGTCTTTAGTGACCACATAGATAGAATGCACACGCTTTACGTGCTTGGCTTGTGCTCTAATTTTCCTAAGGCAACCTGCAACGGTCCAAGTTTCGTAAACTTTCACCAATTCTTTTGCCATTAATCCACCAGCCGTATCATCCTCATAAGTCATTAACTCCTTAATCTCGGCTGCAAAGGTTTCATCTTCAATTTGAGCAATTACAGTTTCCTTACGTTCTTCAGGAAGCTCCTCAATTAAATCTACGGCATCATCAGTATCTAATTCTTCGACTTCTTCGGCAATTTCTTTTGCTGATAAGTTGTTAAGAATTTTACTACTTACATCTTCATCTAGTTCAGAAAGAATATCAGAGGTTTTTTCACTATCTAGTAACTTAATAATATAAGTCGCTTGATCTAGATTTAATATGTCTAGAATTTCGGCAATATCTGCATAATGCAAATCTTTGAACAACTCTAATGCTTCTGCATCATTTGCCGTATCAACGATATGCTTAACGCGGTTTATTAGCTCGTCGCTAATTTCAAAAATGATATGCTCCTTGTTTTCTTCCAAATAAATTATCTCTGGTCATTTTCAATCAAAGACGTCAGCTCAATAAATTGTGAAACATTTAATTGCTCTGGACGCTGCCCAAAGATAGTATTTGCTTTTAAATTATCGGAAAGATTAAATGTTTTTAAACTGTTACGTAATGTTTTTCTACGCTGCTGAAATGCTGTTTTTACGACTTTAAAAAATAACTTTTCATCACAAGGCAAGGTGTAGTTCTCTTTTCTCGTTAGAAGTAATACACCAGAATCTACTTTTGGTGGCGGATTAAAAACTGAAGGTGGTACTGTAAAAAGATATTCGGCATCGTAAAACGCTTGTGTTAAAACCGAAAGAATTCCGTAAACTTTAGAGCCTTCTTTAGAACAAATACGCTGTGCGACTTCTTTTTGAAACATGCCTGAAAACTCTGGAATTTGTTTTCGCATTTCTAATGTTTTGAAAACAATTTGAGATGA
Organism: Winogradskyella sp.; assembly: GCF_025210595.1. Taxonomy (GTDB): domain Bacteria; phylum Bacteroidota; class Bacteroidia; order Flavobacteriales; family Flavobacteriaceae; genus Winogradskyella. Next base: position 2,949 of record NZ_JAOARH010000154.1, on the reverse strand, counting down.
AATATTGTATGGAAAATTACCAATGATAGCAAAAGGTTGATCTTTGAAAATTTGAGTTAAATCGTGTTTTAAAAAGTCCTTTTCGTAAATTCTGTTAGACAGATTAAGGTAATTGTTTTTAAGATACTCAACAGATTCGGTGTCTATTTCTATAACATGTGTGGTTGTGTCTTTTTTGAGGAGGTATTTGGTTAAAACTCCCATGCCTGGACCAATCTCTAGCACATCTTTATAATCCTTTAAAGATAATGTGTCAGCGATTTTTTTTGCAATATTCTCGTCTTTTAGAAAATGTTGACCTAAGTGTTTTTTTGCTTTGACTTGATTTTGATTTGACACGGTTTTATGAAGGATTTTGAGGTTGTTTCAAAGAAATGAAGATAATAAAAAGTCCAAAACGACTAATACTGCACTTATAAAACTTAAGCTTTTTTTGTTCTTATATAATATTTGATTTATAGGCATATAGCTTAGTTGAAATTAACCGTATACTCATCAATAACTTCTAATTCTGTTCTAAAAGCTAGCATTTTATCTGCAAAACGTTTTAATCCATCTCCTCTTAAGCGTTCTGCGTCTTCAGTATAATAAGCGTCTAAGGCCTCTCTAGAATGTGCTTTGTATTGTACCGAATAGGTTGTGCCTCCCATGTCTTCCTCAACCAATACTTTAGTTAATTTAGCGTCTACAAATTTACCAGTTGCTAATACTTGTGGTATATGTTCTTTTATCCAAGTTAGCCATTCATCGTGAACAGAATCATCGATGTTTACTGTAACATTGTATATAATCATTGTTTGGGTTTTTAAGGATGAAATATTAGGTTTTATTGCTGCAAAAATAAGCAATTGATAAGTATTTAATTTTTCTCTTCAAGGCGTTATATAGTTTTTTATTTCAAAAAAAATTAAATGCTATTTAGTTCTGCTAATTAATACTATCACCTCTTAGCATTCTAAACTTTTTTCTAGACTCAATAAAATAAATACTGTCTTCAAAATCAAAAATAATTTTTTCGTAGAGTTGTTTGGCATCTTCAGGTTTAGCCAAATGGGTATTGTAAAGCTCTGCTAAATGGTAATGTGCATCATCAGCTAGAATGTCTTCTTTCCAATCCGAAATTATTTTAAGGTAATTGGTTTCGGCTTTGTTATATTGTTTTTCCTTTTCGTAAAGCTTAGCTTGTTTAAATAAAGCTTGGTCAGTAATACTTTCACCTTTATGTTCTTGTAAAACTTTATCTAATAAAGAAATGGCTTCCTCTGTTTTATTCTGAAATGCTAATAAATCTGCCTTTGCATAATATTTTAAAGCGGTTTGTGTACTGTCTTCCCATTTGTTATCAGAAATTAAAAGCTTTAAATCTAATGCATCATTAGCAATAAGCTGAGATGTAGAAGACTTTAAAATTTTAAGCTGCGATTCTGCCCAATCAAAATCACCTTTGTAATAACTTGTTTTTGCAACTTTAAAACGTGCTTCTTGTGAAATGGTGCTGTTTTTTAAACTCAACTGAATTTGAGAGTAGAAAATTAAGGCTTCATTAAAGCGTTCTTGTAATACTAAAATATCTGCTAGCAATAATTTTACTTTAGCCTCTTGAAATTCTGAAATGTTCAATTTCATGCTTTTTCTCAAAAAAGATGTAGCGCTTTTGGTATCTTTTTGATGGAATGCCAAAAATTCGCCATAAGCTAATTGAAGCGATAAGGTAAGTTCAGACTTTCCGAATTCATTGAATAAGTTATTATAAGCTTCATCAATACGCATTAGTTCTTTTTCTGAAGCAGCATTTTTGGTGTCAATTTCTAAAATGTATTGATGTGCTGTTAGCGCAGTACTAGCGTCTTGAGTGGTTTCTAAAATGTAATTGAAAATATCTTTAGAGGTCTCGTCATCATTATCGTTAAGTGCTGTAATTGCCAATTCTATAATACGATCTAAACTTTCAGGATTACGTTTGTATAAAGCTTTTTCTTGTATAAAAGATTTGTTATAGGCTTTTTCTTGTACATATAACCAACTTAGCATTTCGTACCAATAAGGGCTTGGTTCTTGTTGAATTTTTTTAAGTAATAATCGTCTTAAATAAATGTTGTTTTCATTATCCTTATTTTCTGATATAAAATCACTTACCGCACGTTTTATATTGTTAAGAAAGTTGGGTTTATAAGCTATATATTCTATATAGTTTTCGAACATTTTTTCAATATTGCCTTGATCTCCATATATGCGTGCTAACTGAATGCTGTAGTTTTTATCTGGAGTAAGTATTTTGCCTTTGTTATAAATTTCAATGGCTTCTTCTAAAAGAGAATGATCTTCAAACTTTCTTGCTATGGTGTAAATGTAATTTGGCTTTTCGTCAACATAATTTATAGCTTCTCTATACAAGGATTTTGCGGTATCTAAACTATCTTTTAACTGAAAATTATAACCCAATTCTACTAACAGTGTAGGATTTCTATGCTTTTCTATGCGTTGAACCAGGATTTTTTCAGCAGCATCAAATTGTTCTAGTTGTTGATGCGTGTCAACGAGCTTATAAACAAATTTGTAATTGTATGGCTTCTCTTTTATGAGGTTTTCATAGATAACTAATGCTTTTTTAAACTCACCTTTTTTGTAATAGCTGTCTGCTAACACTTCACTGTTTTGACTAAAGCCAAAATAAAGTCCAAATACAAATAATACTATAAAGAGAGGTGTTTTCACAGAAGCAATTTTTGTAAATATAACAAATGCAGATTCTAGTTATTGTAAATGTTATTATAAAAAAATGCCTAAACATAATGTTTAGGCATTTAGACCAGCAAAATAAATGTGCTATTAACCATTATTCTTGTAAATATGATTCAATTACTTTGTCTTGGTGTTTTATTATTATATATCTAAAAAAAAACTTTGCTTACCATAACAGCCAATGCAATAAGTAGAACAATACGCTTT
>NZ_JAOARH010000029.1 GCF_025210595.1 Winogradskyella sp. | reverse complement strand
TAAATAAATTACTGTCTAAGTAAATAAGTCCTTTAGCGCCATTTGCTTTTGCAGCTTCTCTTTTACTTGATAATGATTGACGACCATTGGACCATTTTGTATCTTCTTTATTTCCTGAAGTTATATAATTGCCGTCGGCATCTTTAGGTTCTCCAGCTTTAGCTAAAACTATTTTATTTTTTACATCTAAATTCTTGTAATCTGAATAGTTATCTGCATCAATTCCGTAGCCTACATAAACAATTTCAGAAACAGAAATCTCAATATTACCAGAAGCTCTTAAAACAATATGGTCATCAAAACTTTTAAAAGCTGTTCCGTTTACTGTGATTTTTGCTTCAGATACACTTTGCTTTTCTAAAGCGACTTCTTGAAAATAATCATCATTTCCTAGAGGTGAAGGTATATTTAAGGCTTTGTATTGAGTTTTTAAATATTCTACAGCCACTTTTTGTCCCTTTTCGCCTGTCTCTCTTCCTTCAAATTCATCTGAAGCATATTTATAGAGCATTTCTTTTAATTCTTCTTTAGTAATTGTAGAAGCATATTTAGTAGGATCTACTTTTTTTGCTTCATTCATTTGCATTGAAGAATTGCTTTTAGATGACGTTGATGAACCACAACCAACAATTATTGCGGTTAAGCAAAACAATAATAATAACTTTTTCATTTCAATTTAATTGTGTGTTAATGATTTAACCAATATATTATATGGTTAAAGGGTAAAATTACAAAAATTGCTGACAGCAATACGTTAAGGCTATTTTTCTTTTAGGGGACTTTAAAACTAAATGATTTCGCTTTTTAAACGATTTGGCGAGTTAGCCAAATACCATGCTGTAGAAAAAATTAGTTTTGTGCGTTTAGCCAAAAGCGGATAATTAATTTTATCTGGTGTATCTGTAGGTTTTGTATAATCTTCATGCTCGCCATTAAAAAAGAATACAACAGGAATGTTTTTTAGTGCAAAATTGTAATGATCTGACCTGTAATAATAACGATTGTGATCATTTTCTTCATTATACTTGTAGTCTAAATTAAGGTTTACAAAACTAGAATTAGCCTCTTGAATTATAAAATGAAGCTCTGTACTGATACGATCAGCTCCAATAACATATATATAATCTTCGTTGTCTTTATGCCTTTTATCTACACGACCAATCATATCTATATTTAAAGTACTTACCGTGTTTTCTATAGGAAATATTGGATTGTCTGTATAGTAGCGAGAGCCGTGAAGTCCAACTTCTTCGGCAGTAACATGCAAAAATACAACACTGCGTTTTGGTCTATAGCCATCATTCGCGGCTTTTTTAAAAGCTTCAGCCATTTCAAATACAGCAGCTGTACCAGAACCATTATCGTCTGCTCCAGGATATATTTTACCTTCAACAATACCCTCATGATCTGAGTGTGCGGTAATGTATATATATTCATTAGGAAACTCTGATCCTTCAATATAGGCTATAACATTTTGAGATTCATTTAAATCGTCTGGTAAGGCTTCTTTAGGAACTTTTTGATAATAATCTGGATGAGATTCAGGTGCTTTTATGTTTAATGAGTCATAATAGCTTCTAATATAGTTGCACACATCATTGTGCCCTTTTTCACCTGTCATTCGGCCTTGGTACTTGTCTGAAGAAATTTCTTCAACATGAGATTTTAAGTCTTCTGTGTTTATGGTATTTAGATATTGCGTAACAATACTTTCATTATCGTAAGAAATACTGTTTTTAAGATTTTCGATTTTTTTACTATGCCTAAGTGTAGCACACGAACCAACAAGAATAAGTGCAGATGCAACTAATACTTTCATGAAATAACGTTATTTAAGCAATATCTCTAATTTGTTTGTTCCTAAATATTTAGGAGAAGAGAATAAGATGTTTTTTGTCTAACTAATTGATTTGCGTAAAAGTAAGTTAAAAGTGTGTAATAATTTATTTTATTACAAATCATTTTTCACTATAAATCTTCATCTATATCTAAATCCTCAAGAATTTCTTTAGAATCCTCTAGGTTTTCTTCATCGCGTTGTTCTAATTGTTTAATATCACCAACTTCTGAAGTGTAGTAGACGCTTTTGTATATTGTTAAAACCAAAGCAATGATTATCATTAAAAAAATATACTGAATAGTCTTTGTTTTATGTTTTTCTTTTTTTGAAATGAATACTAGTGTTAATCCACAAATAAAGCCCACTATAATTGGTGCTATTGCTAAATTAGAAAATGGTGTTACTGTTAAAATTACAGCTAAGATTGCTGCTATAAACCCTAAAATGATAAATAGTTTTTTCATTCTATTTCTTTACTTTATTATATTTTTTGAATCTTAATTTTTAATGCTTTAATCCTTCTACAGATTTAATTTTTAATTCTCCATTGCCAACCGGAATTTTAAATTTTGCATATACAGGAATTTTATTTGCATCAGCCGTTAACCATAATAAATTAGAATCATTACCTTTTAATAGATCACTACCTTTTATAGATATTGCTAGTTTATAGCATTCTTTTTTTCCAATTTTTGTGGATATGGTTTCCTTGCCGATATATTTTAGTGTTATGGTAGATTCTTTATTATCAAAAAGTACAGTAAAGTCTTGTTGGTCGCCAGGATTAGCTTTATGTATATCTAAACTTCTAATGTAATATAAGGTGCTTACAATATCTTTAGTAGAGGGTTTTATTTTTACATTTTTTTTCTCCTCCCAAATGTCACCGTCTTTTCTTTTTTTGCGTTTTAAACTCTTTACCAATTTGGCTTTGTGGTTATACTTGTACTGCATAAACTTATAATAACCACCTTCGCTAATATCTCTTTTATAAAGGTAAGGTGTTAAAGTTTTTGGGTTTACGTAGCTTTCGTATAAATCTCTAATTTTAAAAAAATTATCCCATTCTTTATAGGTTGCAGCAGTACATTTTAATCGCATTAAAGTACTCTTAGATGTTTTAACTTCACTTGTTTCCATCTTTACTTCTGCAATATCAGTTAACAAGCCAGACATGTTATAAGATGCTGAAAAAACAAGTTTTTCACCAAAAGCAATAGTTTTATTTTGTGCCATCATTAAAACACTTGAAAAAAGCGAGAGTGCTAAAATGTAATATTTCATAGAGATTGATTTGAGATAATAACGTTACACTAACATATATTGTGCCGAAAATACGATGCTTAATTTAATGTTACTAATTTTATTTTCAATCAGATATTAAATTTTATAAAAAAACTATTAAAAAATCTTTGGCTAGATCAAAAAGGGTTTTATATTTGCATCCGCATTCGGAGAAATGGCAGAGTGGTCGAATGCACTGGTCTTGAAAACCAGCGAGGGTCACACCTCCGGGGGTTCGAATCCCTCTTTCTCCGCAAAGAGTTCCTTTTTTAAGGAACTCTTTTTTGTTTATACTATATCTTTGTGTAAAAAACCTAAGATGTCTATAATAGATAAATTAAAGTGGCGCTATGCCACAAAGAAGTTCGATGCTTCAAAAACACTTTCCAAAGACCAACTTCAAATAATTAAAGAAGCGTTTAATCTAACCGCACTTTCTTTTGGTTTACAAACATTAAAAATGGTGATTGTAGAAGATAAAGAAATACGAGAGCAATTGATTGAGCATTCTTATGGACAACGACAAGTTGCAGATGCATCTCATTTGCTAATACTTTGTATTAAAAACGATATAAATGATAGTGATGTAGATGAGCATTTTAATACTGTTAAAAATGTAAGAAATACTCCAGATAGTATCCTAGAACCATTTAAAAATGGAATGAAGACTACAATTAATAATATGTCATTAGATAAAAAAGTAGATTGGGCCACAAGGCAAGCTTATATTGCTTTAGGAAATTTAATGACTGTTTGTGCTGTAGAAGGTATAGATGGTTGTCCTATGGAAGGCTTTGTACCAACAGAGGTAGATAAAGTTTTAAATCTAGATAAATATGGTTTACAATCAGTCTTAATGCTGCCTATAGGATATAGGGCAAAAGACGATATGTTTGCTGAACTTAAAAAAGTAAGAAAACCTATATCAGAAACTATTATAGAATTATAAAATACCCTTCTGAAAAGTAATTCAAAAGTTTATATTTGTTAGAGATATTTTAACAAATAAGTTTATGCCAGGATTTGAATTATTTAGTGATTTAGAACGTAAAGAAGTTAATGATGTTTTAGATAATGGTGTTTTAATGCGTTATGGTTTTGATGGCATGCGCAAAGGACACTGGAAAGCTAAAGAATTAGAAGCTGAACTTTCTAAAACATTTCACTCTAATTATGTTCAGTTGGTGTCTAGTGGCACAGCTGCAGTATCTGTTGCATTAGCTTCAGCCGGAATAGGAGCTGGTGATGAGGTTATAATGCCAACATTCACTTTTGTGGCAAGTTTTGAAGCAATAATGATGCTTGGTGCTATACCTGTACTAGTAGATATTGATGATACATTAACCTTAGACCCAAAAGCTGTAGAATCAGCCGTTACCTCAAAAACAAAAGCAGTGATGCTTGTGCAGATGTGTGGTAGTATGGGTAATATGGATGCTCTTAGAGAAATTTGTAATACACATAACTTAATATTTGTTGAAGATGCTTGTCAAGCCATAGGTGGAAGTTACAAAGGAAAACCTCTAGGAAGTATTGCTGATTTGGGTTGCTTTTCTTTCGATTTTGTAAAAACAATAACCTGTGGTGAAGGTGGAGCAGTAGTTACTAATAATAAAGAATACTATATTAATGCAGATCATTTTTCAGATCATGGTCATGACCATATTGGTAATGATAGAGGAGCAGAAACACATCCGTTTTTAGGCTATAACTTTAGAGTTTCTGAGTTAAATGCTGCTGTAGGTTTGGCTCAAGTAAGACGTTTGCCAGAGTTTATAGATATTCAAAAAAGAAATTATTCTATTATTAGAGAAGCGCTTTCTCAACTCCCTGAAGTTACTTTTAGAACTGTGCCAGAAGGAGGTGAAGAAAGTTATGCCTTTTTAAATTTCTTTTTGCCAGATTTAGATACTGCAAGAAAAGTTTCTGTTAAGTTTAAAGAACATGGTTTAGATGCTTGTTTTCATTATTACGATAATAATTGGCATTACATAAGAAAATGGGATCACCTTAAAGACCTTAAATCTTTATTCCCGATTTCGCAAGAAGTAAAAGAAGGCTTAAAGTACCTACAAACAAAAACCTTTACACAGTCAGATGCATATATAGCACGTAATATTTCATGTCTTATTAAATTATCCTGGACCGAAGAAGAGGTAAGAGCACGTGCTCAAAAAATGGTTAAAATTATAAAAGAGAGTATTTAATAATTTACATACTCAACAATCTCTAAGCCATAGCCTATCATACCAACACGTTTTGTTTGAAGGCTGTTTGACAGGAGTTTGAGCTTACTTATTTTTAAGTCATGTAATATTTGAGCTCCAATTCCAAAATCCTTAGAGTCCATTTGTATTCTAGGTGCTTTTACCAATTTACCTTCTATTTGGTTTTCTTTTAATACAGATAAACGCGAAAGCAAATTCATGGACTGTGCTTGCTGATTAATAAAAATTATAGCTCCCTTGCCTTCAGTATTAATAACATTAAACATGTTATCTAATTTTTTATCGGCATTATTAGTTAAGGTTCCTAAAATATCGTTGTTAACTAATGTGGCGTTAACTCTAGTAAGTATAGAATCACCAGAAGACCAATTACCTTTAGTTAAAGCAATATGTACTTGGTTATTAGTTGTTTGTAAATAAGCCCTTAATCTAAATTTACCAAAGCGTGTTTGTATATCGAAATCTTCTTTTTTCTCAATTAAAGAATCGTATTCCATACGATAGGCTACAAGATCTTCAATAGAAACTATTTTTAAATCAAATCTTTCAGCGACTTCCATAAGTTGAGGTAAGCGTGCCATAGAGCCATCTTCGTTCATTATTTCTACGATAACTCCAGCTGGTTCAAAACCAGCTAAACGTGCAAAGTCAATAGCTGCTTCTGTATGTCCTGTACGCCTTAAAACTCCACCTTCTTTAGCAACTAAAGGAAAAATATGACCTGGTCTGGCCAACTCAAAAGGACGAGTGTCTTTTTTTACAAGTGCTTTTATAGTTTTTGCTCTATCGCTTGCAGAAATACCAGTACTAACACCATTTCCTCTTAAATCTACCGATACTGTAAAGGCAGTTTCCATAGGATCTGTGTTGTTTCTTACCATCATGTTTAGCTCAAGCTCATCGCATCTGTCTTCAGTTAATGGAGCACAGATTAACCCTCTTCCATGTCTAGCCATAAAGTTAATCATCTCTGGCGTTACTTTTTCTGCTGCTGCTATAAAGTCACCTTCATTTTCACGATTTTCATCATCTACAACAATGATTACTTTGCCTTGGCGAATGTCGTTAATGGCTTCTTCAATAGTATTTAATCTGGTCTTTGTTTCCATATAATAATCACTACAAAATTTGTGAGGCTAAGATACGTTTATTTTATGTTCTGAATACAACTTTGGTAGAAGTCGTTATCAATCTTATTTCTAAGAATTAAATATTTTAATGGATAGAGTGGAAGCGATAGAATAAGCACAATTGGATTAATGCGCTTACCTTTTTCATCAATAGTTTTATAGAATTTAGAATATACATAAGCATCAACAACTACATAAATTGTAAAGAAAACAAATGCAATGATGCTTAGACTAAGCGATGCTTCGGCTATTTCTGGTAATTTGTTGTTTTTGCAGATAAAATGTAATCCTAATAAAGCACCACCTATAATAAAACTTACTAAACTAGTCTTAGAATAATCTTTATAGTCTTGCAATAAGCGTTTACCCTCTATAATTTTTTCATTAACTTCTAGCCCTTCTTTTACTAAGCTTTCTAAGGCAATATTTCTATTTAATAAGTTGTGTAAAGCAATTTTTTTAGGTTTTTTGTCTAAATCATAATCATCTTGCTTTTTTATGATATTTACTAATTCTTCTATTGAATACTTTTTGTAATAGTTATAGGATTTAGTTTCGCTCTCAGAAAGTTGTAATTTGTTTTTAGGTGTGAATAATCGTTTTAGAGGAACAATTATAGCATCAAATTGAAAAACTCCTTTATCATTTGTGGCTCTAGTAGTTAAATAAATACTTAAAGGAAGCATTACTGCTGTAGAAAGCCATGAGCCTATAATAGGATTAAAACCACCTTTTTCGGCACTGTTTTTAGCGAAAATCCCGAAGAAATGATACGTTAAAAATAGTACAATGGCCACAACTATAGGTAAGCCTAAACCACCTTTACGGATTAAAGCTCCTAGAGGTGCACCAACAAAAAATAAGATAATACACGCAATTGCTAGAACAAATTTGTCATGAAAAGCTATGATGTGTTTCTTTAAATGAATAGATTTTTTTTCAAAGTTATTTTGGTTAGAATCTATAATCTGTTTTGTACTATTGGCAGAGTTAAGTGCAAGATTCACAATTTGGGTTTTTTTACTTACAGGAAAAAGATCTAAGACATTACCTGTATACAATGAATCTTTATCAGTATTTATATTTAGGTTAAGTGCAGCATAAGTAGAACGACTATAAAGTGTATTGGATAAAATTTTATAATCTTTTTGTTGTTGGCCTTTTAAACTATCAATAGCATAATTAAGTTGATTGATAGTTAACATGTTATGACGACCTTTATAATTTTTTTCGTCTAAATCATCATTGTTAAGAATCTCTAAATCAACATTAAAAATGTAATTGTCAAAGTAGCTTTTAGCATGTGGTTTGTTTACATTTTTACGAGCATCTCTATTTACAATTTCTTCATAATAATTACCATTTATAAGTTCTAATTGAAGAATATTAGAATCTTCACTACTTTTTAATTCTCCCTTTTCGGATATAATGACTTTGTAATTGCCATTTTTTACATTGTTTTTGTCGTGAATAATAACACCTTCAAGAAACTGCCCTCGGTCACCAGTTTTTTTATCAACTTTTATATTAATATTACCTATCTCGTTAAATTGGCCTTCTGCAATTGCTAATGCAGGTTTTACTTTTGCAATATTTCGTCTTAAGTTGTAAAAATTATATTCTCCCCAAGGAATAACATTGTTTGCAAAAAAGAAGCATCCAATACCAAGAGCAACAATAAAAACACTAAGACTTCGCATAGCACGTTGCAAGGAAATTCCGGTAGATTTCATTGCAGCAAACTCATAGTTTTCTGCAAAATTTCCAAACACCATTATAGATGAAAGCAAAATGGTTAGCGGTACAACCAAAGGAATAAGCTTTGGCATATAATACAAAATAAATTTTGCCGTAACAGATATGTCTAACTTTTTACCAGCAAGTTCAGCAATATAAAGCCAGACACCTTGTAGTACAAAGATGAACATGAATATAATAAAGACGCTAAAAAACGTCCTTAAAAATGTGATAAGAATGTACCTATCTAGTATTTTCATAGAGTAGTCGCGAGTGCGATCATCTTTTTTAAAATTAAACTTTAATCAATTCTATTGATAAAGTAATCTTCATATTTACTTTCGTCAAAAGTAAACAAGGTTTTTGAGATAGGCTGGTCGGTTTTAAAAGAATTAACAGTTAATGTTGTTTTTGTTCCGTTTTTACCAACTTCTATAAGATTGTAAATGTGTTTTGTTGTAGCGTCTATACCTAAAAGCACATGTTTTATTTCAGAATTGGCATCCATAGGAATTAATTTTACATACTGAATTTTTCTACCTTTTACATTTTGAGTAATATCCATCTTAAAGGTATAACCATCTTCATAAAAAGATAGCATTTCACTAGGTGTAATGGTGCCTTCTTCATCTGTATTGTCTGAAGAAATGGTTACTTCTTCATCTTCAGGACTTATGGTGTATAAGGTTTTACCATCATAGATTCTAGTAATTCCTAAAATGTTCAGTTTGTATTTTTCTCCTTCAATAACAACATCTCCTCGAGTTTCTTGTTTAATATTTTCGCTAACATTGTTTAGTTCGTATTTAAAATCTAAGCTCACATTATCATAGCTTTTTATCTTGCTACTAACTTCTGTTAATAACGCTTCTGCTTTGGCATCATTTTGAGCAAAACTTGTAATTCCGAGAGTAATAAATGCTATTAAAAATAATTTTTTCATGTTTAATTTTTATAATTTAATGCTATTCTATAGCTATAGTTTTTATTTACTAAATTTTTCTACTGTAAAGTTATTGACGTTATGATTTTTCGCTTTCTAATAATTGATCCAAAGCTACTAAATCAGGTACTAATACTTGCCTTGCTTTACTACCTTCAAAAGAACCAACAATGCCTGCAGCTTCTAATTGATCAATAATTCTACCGGCTCTATTATAACCTAATTTTAGTTTCCGTTGTAATAAAGAAGCCGAACCTTGTTGTGCTGTTACAATAATTTCGGCAGCTTCTCTAAACAATTTGTCTCTGTCCGATATGTCTATATCAAGATTTGTGCCACCTTCTTCACCGACGTATTCTGGCAGTAAATGTGCATCTGGATATGCTTTTTGTGAACCTATAAATTCTGTAATCTTTTCAACTTCTGGCGTGTCAACAAAAGCACATTGCAAACGTATTAAATCGTTACCTTGGGTATATAACATATCACCTCTACCAATAAGTTGGTCTGCACCAGCACCGTCTAAAATGGTGCGTGAATCGATTTTACTAGTAACTCTAAAAGCAATACGTGCTGGAAAATTAGCTTTTATAATACCTGTAATTACATTTACAGAAGGACGCTGTGTAGCAATGATGAGGTGTATACCAATAGCACGTGCTAATTGTGCCAATCTGGCAATTGGCGTTTCTACTTCTTTACCAGCTGTCATTATTAAATCGGCAAACTCATCAACAACTAATACGATGTAAGGTAAAAATTTATGACCGTCATTTGGGTTTAGTTTTCTCTCCTTAAACTTTTTGTTGTACTCAGCGATATTTCTACAAAAAGCATTTTTTAGCATTTCGTAACGATTGTCCATTTCAATACAAAGTGAGTTAAGCGTATTAATAACTTTAGTATTGTCTGTTATGATTGCATCTTCACTATCTGGTAATTTAGCCAAGTAATGACGTTCTATTTTATTGAATAATGTTAATTCTACCTTTTTAGGATCTACAAGTACAAATTTAACTTCTGCAGGATGCTTTTTATATAACAACGAGGTTAATACGGCATTTAAACCAACAGATTTACCTTGTCCTGTAGCACCAGCCATAAGTAAGTGTGGCATCTTAGCTAAATCTACAACAAAGGTTTCGTTACTAATGGTTTTACCAAAAGCAATTGGTAATTGCATTTGTGATTGCTGAAACTTTTTAGAGGCAATAACAGAACGCATAGATACAATTTTTGCCTTTTTATTAGGTACTTCTATACCTATTGTACCTTTACCTGGAATAGGTGCAATGATTCTAATGCCAAGTGCAGCAAGTGATAGCGCAATATCATCCTCTAAATTTTTAATTTTAGAAATTCTGATACCTGCTTCTGGTACAATTTCATAAAGAGTTACTGTAGGTCCTATGGTAGCTTTTATACTACTAATGCCAATTTTATAATTAAGAAGTGTTTCAACAATTCTGTTTTTGTTTTCTTCGAGTTCTTCTTGATCTATAGATATACCTTCGTTGTCGTATTTTTTTAATAAATCTAAATGTGGAAATTGGTAGTTACTCAATTCTAGAGTAGGATCGAATTGACCAAAATTTTCCACAAGTTTATCTGCCAGATTATCGGTTTCAGATTTTTCTTCAGCAATGGTTTCAACTTCAACTTCTAATTCTGGAGTATCAATAGTTTCTTCTTTAGGTTTATTGTCAACTTCAATATTTAATGTTTCAGTTTTAAGATTAGGTTTTGAATGCTTGTTTATTGTAGGCTCTGTTTTTTCTAACGGAATTTCGAACGCAGATTTTATAGCTTCAGCTTCTTCGGTTAAGCTATTGTCAATAATTACGGGTTGTGATTCATTTTCAGAATCTGAAGCCATATCGTCTTTAAATTCGCTCTTTGCACTACTAAATAATTTAACAAACGTATCTCCAGTAACCTTAAATCTTAGTGCTAAATAAGCTATAAGACCAAATAATAATAATAGAGCAGTGCCTATTTTACCAATATAGTCTTGAAAGAAATGATTCATTTCAAAACCAATAGTGCCACCAAGGCTATCATATTTATGCGTAAAGAAGCCAAAGAAAATAGAAAACCAGATTACAATTAATGTTCCCCAAATCCAATGTTTTCTAAGTTTAGTTTTTTTAAGATTAAGGCTAACATAAATACCTGAAAGAAAAATTAAACCTGAAAAAATAAATGATGGAATACCAAAGCCTTTACTGATAAAGAGTTCGCTAATCCATGCACCTAATTGACTTGCCCAATTTTTATAAGCATCTGAACGCTCTGGAAAATTGCTTAAAGCACTTTGATCTTCTTTACCTGTAAAAATGAATGATAAGAATGAAGTAAAAAGTAATATACCCAGAATAATCAGTAAACTTCCGAAAATAAGTTTTTGCTGATTAGATAGTTTAAAAGAAGGTTTTTTAATTCTTGCCTTCGTTTTAGACTTTGTTTTGGTTGTATTTCTTTTTTTAGTTGTCTTTTTTGCCATACTTACTTTCCATATAAATGGAAATTTCAAATTTATTTATAATCTTTTGCTTTTATAGAAATGCCATTGGCATATTCTTTTATGACATTTAACTTGTCTGCTAGTTCAGAGCCTTCAAATCCTGAAATATCTTTTGCTTCTATATTAGAATTGTAATATTCTAAATATTTACTTGCTAAAGGTAAATAAGACCAATGCCATTTTTCTTCATTATAACCTGTTCTGCCATTAGTTTTTTTATTGGTATATACCTGATAAAATCCAAACCTATTCGCATTAGATTTTAACCATTTATATACACTTAAGCCTTTTCCGGTGTTAAAATACGAATTATTTAAACTATTCAAATCTATATCTGTTCCCCAATGATGCCTAGATGTACTTGGCATAGAACTATATTCTAATATTTTCTTAGATCTATCAATAGGATTTAAGTTGTTGTATTTTTTCCATTTTCGTTCCCAAATGGTTTTTTGTTCATAATAATTTCGTGTTCCAGATAGTATTTTTAAATCAATGCCTTCCTTTTTAGCAGAATCCGCCATTCTTAAAAAGGCTTTGTAAGCCATTGTATTAATAAATATTTCTTTAGTTGCGTGTTTTAAATCTACCTTAACAAAGGTAGAATCGACTTTATAATTAAACTTTCCTAAAACAAAATTTTTGGTAATGCTTAAAGTATCTTCTAAATGCATATTTACTACAGGTTGGCTAACAACTTCAATTTCTGTTTTTGTTGTAATTGGAGTAGAAGTGTTTTTAGACCTATTTTGACAACTTAACATAATTAAGCTTAAAATAAATATTAGTGTAAGTTGCTTCATTTTAATTTGTGATATAACTAATATTGGGTTTGAACCAAATTTATAACGCTTTCTGTAATACGTTTGTTATTTAAAAAATCTTTGGAATGTAAATAATTCCAGCAATGATTACAGCTACAATTGAAGCAATAAAAACAGCACCTGCAGAAATGTCTTTAATGAGCCCAATTTTTGGATGATGCTCTGGGTGAATAAAATCTGCAATATATTCTACAGCAGTATTAACACCTTCAATACTCATTACTAATCCTATCATTGCAATTTGGGCTATCCACTCTGTTGTTGATATTTCGTAGTAAAAACCAGCAAAAGTTATAACAATAGCTATAACCGCTTGTATTTTAATACTAGACTCAGTTTTTAGTAAAATAATCATGCCTTTAAAGGCAAAACCTACACTTTTAAGTCTATTAATAACAAAAGGTTCTTTTTTCTGCATATATCTTTTTTAAGATAAGCTATTTAATGCATTAGTATAATTTGGCTCGTCAGCAATTTCAGAAACTTGCTCTGTATATATAATAGTACCATCAGTATCAATAACAACAATACAACGCGATAAAAGTGTTTCTAAAGCTCCATTAGTAAAGGTTAGCCCATAGTCATTACCAAATTTACCTGTTTTATAATCAGATAAATTTATAACATTATCTAAGCCTTCAGCACCACAAAAACGAGCCATAGCAAAAGGTAAATCTTTAGAAATACATAATACTTTGGTATTTTCTATTTGATTGGCTTTTTCGTTAAATGTTCTTACCGATTGTGCACATGTGCCAGTATCTATACTTGGAAAGATATTTAGTACTAATCTATAGCCTTTATAGTCTGAAATAGATTTATCTTTTAATTCGGTATTTGTAAGTTTAAAATCTGGCGCTTTACTACCAACTTCTGGTAGGCTTCCAATGGTTTCTATAGGTGTTCCGCCTAGTGTTATATTAGCCATAATAATTTTGTTTTTTGAATGTTAAATTTAAATATATTCTAGATTTTAATGAATAATGTTTGTCTAAAATATAATTAAAAAGAGGTCATTTAAAAATTGATTTTTAAATGACCTCTTTTTTAATCTATTATGAATTAATTACTCAAAGGATATTGAAAGAGCTTTAAGTATTAACTCAGCAGGAATTGCAAAACCAAGGCCTTCTACTCCAAATCCAGATAATTTAGCATTAACAACACCAAGTAAGTCTCCTTTATTATTAATTAAAGGGCCTCCACTATTACCATTATTTACACTAGCATCAGTTTGAATAAGTTGAACTTCTTGATTACTTCTTTCTCCAGAAATAATTCCTTTACTTAAAGTTTGTCCTAACTCAATTGTTTTTGGTGTACCAATTGCAAATATATCTTCACCAATAGTGTAGCTTTTTTCATTAGGGATATTAAAATGTACATCAAAAGAAGTATCAACTTTTAAAAGAGCTAGATCTAATTCTTCATTTTGACGAATTAATTTGGCTTTTAATTCAGAGCCGTCTTTGAAGATGATATTAATGTCATCTTTAGAACTTGCTACTACGTGAAAATTAGTTATAATATAACCGTCATTACTAATTTTGAATCCACTTCCGTGACCTTCTTTAACTTTTACGGTTACAGAAGAATTTATAGCATCAGGAAGGCTTTGTATAGTATTGCCTTTTTTTAGGTTTATAATATCTAATTTACTTTCTTGTTGTTTTCCTTTTTTTAATAGCTTTTTAACTTGATTGCTTGATATAAACTTTAAGAAAGAGGCTGATATAGCATCTTTCACAGCTAGAGTAACTGCATCTGAAGAATAATAATTATAAGAAAACTCTCCGGAAAGAGACTTGTATTTCTTTTCATACTTTGTTTGCTTATAAATGTCTTGAAATTCCCATTCTATTGTAACCTCTGCTTTAACAAAGCTCATATATCTTCTTGCTGCTGACTGATAGACATGTTGAAGGTCTAATTCTTTAATTGTAGCACTAAGGTATGCTGAATTGGTTTTACTTTTAAAAATAGTGTTTGTAGTATCTGTGTATTTATAATTAACCAGAATTTCATTGAGTGCATCTGTAAAAATTGAATTGTCAAAATTCAGCTTATCACTATTTGAATCTACTTCTTTAAATTTGTTTTTCTTATTCTTTTTTAAAGAACGATGTCTAATTTTTCTAACTTTTAAATTCTCTTCGTCAATATCAAAAGCTGTATTTGAAACAAATAGATATTTATCATCTTCATTTTTAATTTTAATAGGAATTAGTTTTTCTCTAACACTAACCTCTTTTTTATAATTAAAACTTTTAATGCCATAATCTGTAAAAGGAGGATAAAATAAAACACCAAAAGGCACCCAAGATAAAATATGTAAAGGTGATTTTTGATTTTGATAATGAACAATATATTGATCTTTATAACCTTCTGTCTCAATACGTATTTGTTTTACGCCTCCATCTCTCTTCATCTTAGATTTAACTGATCGACCTGAACCTTGCTTTGTGTCATTGACATAAACAACAGATTTCGAATTTTTTGTTCTTACAGAAATGTTTTTTTGAACTTTGCCGTTCAAAATAGACGCACAATTGTTAAATAAAATAGGTACGACTAATAGAAAAATGAAAATTTTTTTCATAATTGATGGACAGTTTGATTAATTTGTAAGCAATATAATATTATCTCTTTTTTTACTCAAGTATATGTAAATTAATTATTCTTAATTCATTTAGAATTTGTTAAAAAGTATTTTATTTAGATTAACTGCATTGCATATAGATCTGTTAATCACTATCTCAAATCAGTATCAATTTATTTTCAAAGTTAATCTATAGTTATTACCATAATTTTAGTTTTTATAACCCAATAGATTGCGACATTATTTAAGTTTTTAGTACTACAAAATGAATCATTGTAAATGGCAACCTTTATAAATATATAATGCTTTGGTGTTTTCTATTTGATTGGTTTTTTTTTGACGTTTGATTTTGTGGAGATACTTTTAGAGATTTCTAAGATGAAGAGCCAAAATAGTCATTAAATAACTATTAAAACCTACCAACAAATCCTATTTGATTACCTGAAAAAGTAAAGTTCCATGTAACTTTATTTTTATTAGGTTTTATTATATCAAATGTGTTTTCTTTAAATAAAAATTTATCGACACTATCAACAACTATGATGCTTAGAACTGTACTAAAAGCTATATCTGTTAACCAGTGTGCATCATCTACAAGTCTAGAAATTGGAGGTATAGCACCTATTGTATAGATACCTATTTTTGTCCAAGTATTTTTAAATTGCTTTGCTATAGAATGAGCCATTGTAATAGATAATACAGTATGTCCTGAGGGAAATGATCTATATCTAGAGCTATTAGCAAATGGTTTAAAATCTAGATAATTGCCAGAACTTGGTCGGGCTCTACCAATTGCATTTTTTGAAAAAGTTTGAATTAATCCTGTTGTTATAGAAGAGGTAATTATTAGAATGCTTGTTCTTCTTATCTTCTCATTTTTAGTAAATAATCCAAAACCGTACAGTCCAGCATTTGCAATAAAATAATTTTGTGGACTCCCAAAATACCATCCAAAATCCCTAATAATCTTAGGGAAATCATTAGTGTTATTCTTAAAAAAGACCCGAACAGGTTTGTCAGCAAAACTTAAAGAAGCAGAACCAAATAACAAAGTACCTAATGTTTCAAAATCTTTTTTCTGCCAATGAAGTGGCTTAGTAAAACTATATGCAACACCCTTAGCGGTAAGCTTTGTGTCTTGCTTAAGCATCTGCCAAACATTAGATGTGTCTTTAGTTTTTTTGAATTCATTAATTTGAGAAAAACTAGAGAGACTAAAAAATAAGCTTAAAACAAAAAGAGCGAATTTTTTTAATATGATTTTAGCGTAATTCAGCACCAAGTTTATTTTCAAAGTTAGATTGAAGCTTGTTCATTATCTTATCAATCTGTTTATCGGTAAGCGTTTTGTTTTCGTCTTGTAATGTAAAACTTACGGCATAACTCTTTTTACCAGCTGGTAGATTTTTACCTTCATAAACGTCGAATAAATTAATACTTTTTAGTAACTGTTTTTCAGTTTGTTTAGAGATGGTAAATATATCTTCAAACGTTACGTTATTATCTAAAAGTAAAGCAAAATCTCTACGAACTTCAGGATACTTAGGGATTTCAGTAAACTTAATTTTATTGTGTTGTGCCATCTCTAGCACATTGTCCCAATTAAAATCTGCAAAAAGTACATTTTGAGAAATTCCAAAGTGTTTTAAAACCGATTTTTTTACCAACCCAAAATCTACAAGTTTCTTTTTACCTAAAGAAAAGCTCATACCTTCACTTAGTATGCTAGATTTTGTAGGTGAAGATTTTAATCGGTTAAGACCTAAACGTTGTAAAACTGTTTCAATAGTTCCTTTTAAGTAAAAGAAATCACTAGGAGTAACAGTAGTGTTCCAACGTTCTTCAGTTTTGTTTCCAGAAACAAATAGTGATAGATGTTTGTGCTCTTCTCGTGTATCAGAATACTGATGGTACGTTTTACCAAACTCAAACAATTTTAAATCACTTCGTTTTCTATTGATGTTATGAGATATAGCTTCTAAACCAGAAAACAATAGTGATTGACGCATTACTTCTAAATCGTTACTTAAAGGATTTAGCATTTTAACATTATGATCTGCGCTTAAATCCTCACTCAATTCAACATATTTAGGTGATGTTAATGAGTTAGCCATAATCTCAAAGAACCCTTGAGCAGCAAGTTGATTGCCAATTACGTTTTGAAGTTTATAATCTTCAAAACGAGACGAGTTAGAGATAGAAGCGTTTAACTTTTCTGTGGTTTTTATATTGTTATAACCATAAACTCTCAATATTTCTTCAATAATATCAGCTTCGCGTTGTACATCATTCCTAAAAGCAGGTACAGTAAGTCCTAAACCTGTTTCTGTAACATTATTAACTTTGATTTCTAATGACGTTAAAATGCTTTTTATGGTTTCTCTCGGAATTTCTTCACCAATCAGTTTTTTTGCATTTTCAAAACTCAATACAACTTGAAAATCTTCAATCTTGGTAGGATAAGCATCAGAAATATCGCTAGTAATTTCACCACCAGCAATTTCTACAATCATTAAAGCAGCACGCTTTAAGGCATATTTGGTAAAGTTAGGATCTATTCCTCTTTCAAATCTAAAAGATGCATCTGTGTTTAAACCATGACGTTTAGCAGTTTTTCTAACACTAACAGGGTCAAAATACGCACTTTCTAAGAAGATATTTGTTGTTGCTTCTGTAACGCCAGAATCTATTCCGCCAAATACACCAGCAATACACATTGGTTTTTCTGCATCGCAAATCATTAGATCGTCCTCATGTAGTTCTCTTTCAACTTCATCTAATGTGGTAAACTTTGTGCCAGCTTTACAGGTTTTAACTTCAATTTTGTTTCCAGTTACTTTATTAGCATCAAAAGCATGCAAAGGCTGTCCAAGCTCATGTAGTACATAATTAGTAATGTCTACAATATTATTAATAGGAGCCAAACCAATAGATTTTAAACGATGTTGCAACCAATTTGGTGAAGCTTCAACTTTTACACCAGAAATGGTAACACCACAATAACGCGGACACTTTTCTTTATTCTGTACATCAACATCTATTTTTAAAGATCTTGTGTCTACGTGGTAAGACATTACAGAAGGTGATATTAACTCTAAGTTAACGTCTTTTTGTAACAGACCAGCTTTAAGATCTCTAGCCACACCATAATGGCTCATAGCATCTGCACGATTTGGTGTTAAACCAATTTCAAAAATATCATCATTTTCAACTTCAAAAACTTCAGAAGCAGGAGTACCAACTTTTAAGTCAGCATTTAGTACCATAATACCATCGTGAGATTCACCAAGGCCAAGTTCGTCCTCAGCGCATATCATACCGAAGCTTTCTTCACCACGAATTTTACCTTTTTTTATCTTCCAAGCTTCTCCTTCGGCAGAATATAGAGTTGTGCCAATGGTTGCAACAGGCACTTTTTGACCAGCAGCTACGTTTGGTGCACCACAAACAATTTGTACTGGTTGTTCTTCACCAATATTAACTGTAGTTACTTTTAAACGATCTGCATTTGGGTGTTGTGTACAGGTTAAAACCTCACCAACAACAATCCCTTTTAGTCCTCCTTTTACAGATTCGTAACGTTCAATGCCTTCAATTTCTAAACCAAGATCTGTTAGTAATTCGCCAGTTTTCTCGGCATTCCAATCTATCTTAATAAACTGTTTAAGCCAGTTGTATGATATCTTCATGTGCTGTTTTATTCAAGCCACAAAGATAAAAATACTTGTGGCAAATGAAATACGAACTTTGCTTTTTTATGTAAGGTATTTGTTGTTATTTCGAACTTTATATAAACTCAAATTATTATGCGATATATTCTCGGCTTTTTGGTAACCCTGTTAATGTTTTCTTGTAAGAATGAATCTAAAGTAGAAACAGCAAAAGAAAACCAGTTAAAAACCGGAACTTACCGAGCGGTTTTGCAAACTAAGGATAACCAACAATTGCCTTTTGTCTTTGAGGTTGAATCTAAAGATAAACTGAAAATATATAATGCAGATGAAGTGATTGAAGTAGATGAAATTAAATACCGTAATGATTCTGTTTTTATAACCACACCTGTATTTGAAGGCTATATTGCTACCACTTTTGAAGGTGATAATTTAAAAGGTAGCTTTATAAAAGAGAGTTTAAATCGTGTTGTACCGATTACGATTGAGTATGATAATGATAAGCGATTTATGGTTAATAAAGATGCCAGTCAAGATGTTTCAGGTATTTGGGAAACCGTTTTTAGTAAAGGTGTTGAAGGCGATGAGTATATAGCCAAAGGTGTTTTTAAGCAACAAGGGAACAAAGTAACAGGCACTTTTAGAACAACAACAGGCGATTACCGCTATCTTGAAGGAGTAGTAGATGGAGACCAAATGAAGCTCTCTACTTTTGATGGTGCACATGCCTTTTTGTTTACTGCAAAAGTCTCTGACTCTACAATGGAAGGCACTTTTTATTCTGGTAACCACTGGAAAGAACCATTTATAGCTAAACGTAATAAAGATTATCAATTGCCAAGTGCTAATACGCTTACATATTTAAAGGAAGGTTATGATAGTATTGATTTTGTGTTTCCGAATACTTCAGATGAATTGGTAGGTCTTAAAGACGATAGATTTAAAGATAAGGTTGTGATTGTGCAGATTATGGGAACTTGGTGTCCTAACTGTTTAGACGAAAGTAAGTACTATGCTGAGTATTATAAAACGCATAAAGATAAAGACCTAGAGTTTATAGCCTTAGCGTTTGAATATGCCAAAGACAAAGAAACAGCTTTTAGTCGTATAGACCGATTAATGGCAGACGTTGGTATAGAATATCCTGTGCTTTTAGCACAATATGGTACTTCTAATAAAGAAAAGGCGCAAGAAAAACTACCAATGCTCAACCATGTGTTGTCTTATCCAACATCTATTTTTATAGATAAAAAAGGAAAAGTGCGTAAAATACATACAGGTTTTAATGGACCAGCTACTGGAGAAAAATATATTGAGTTTAAGACTGAGTTTGAAAATTTTGTAGCTGAGTTGTTAGTAGAATGATAGTAAAGCTATTTTTTTCTAGTTTTATACATTAGTCTGTGTTAACTTATATTTATCTGAATTGTTTATTATTTCAGATTTAATAACCTCGTAATTTTCAATTTCTTTTGGTATTGAAATTTTTCCATTAGATGTGAAAAAGTCATAATTTTTAGATTTAATTATAATTTCATTTGAAGTGATTGAGGTAGATTCAATTTCGTTAAATTTTATAGTCTGATTGAACTTAACTCCGTATCTGTGTTCGTTTCTTGATACACCAACTTTATTCATTAAGTTTAATTTTTCTTTATCTAATAATCTAGAAATTGATTCATCTGAAAATACGAAGTAAGTTAAGCCTATTATGTTTTTAATTTGTGATAAACTAGATGCATAAATTATTCCTAAAATTATTAAGAAGACAATACTTAGTGGAGGCATTAAAATTTTATGTACACCATAAGAGGAAGTAAAAGCAAACATTGCAATGAGAAAAATTACTAAGGTAATTGAGCTAATTCTCATTTTCTTTTTTGTTTCTCTTTTTACATATTCATCAATGTACTCTTCTCTTATGTTGTATTTTATCATTTTTTAAATATTTGGTTAATGAAATTCCTTTTTTTAATTCAGTTTGCTTTATATTTTTTGAATACTCTGCATTATAAATAACAATACACTATGTACAGTTGAGTGTTTGTGGCTAATTGGTAGTATCTAAAGTACGAAAAAAACAAGCTAATAGCGTGCTCCATAAAACATAATGGTAGATGAATTCCTTTAAAGGAAATGATAAAAACCTTTTGAAGGAATTATATATACTTGTGGTTTTTTACTCAAACAATTATTAATTAGGTATTGTGTTAGGGTTAATTTTCCTTTTTTATAATTCTTAAAATTCGCTTGTACATTATTTCAGATAAGCTCCAATTATAGCCATTAAAGTTTGTGGTATTTGTAAACTGAATTATTACGGTATCAATATCTTCGTGATATTTAGCAATAGTTTGAAAACCAGGTATCATACCTGTATGTTCGTATTTGTAAAGAGACTCATAAAGCGTTTGTTCTTCTTTATTTTTGAAAACGGATCCGTTATTTAAGGCTCGAATAAATGCTCCCAAATCTTCTGCTGTTGCTAGCATTAAACCGTTATCATCTGCTTTTAAGTCGAATTCATACCCAACATAATACCCACTCATTACATCATCTAAATTAACATCTTTAATAGATCCGTATGTGTTTTTTAGATTTAAGGGTTCTAAAATCTCTTTTTGAATGAAGTTAAATTTTACTTCACCAGTAATTTTCTCAATAATTTTTGAAAGCAATAGATAATTCGTGTTACTGTACTTAAATTTTTTATTAGGCTTAAAGTGAGCAGGTTTGTCAAGTACCAACTCTAATCGTTCTTTATCAGTTTCTTTAGGATGAGACCAATAATCATTAAATCTAGTATAATCAGGAATACCACTACGATGTTGCACTAACATTCTTACCGTAATTTTATCCATATTTTCTATTCGCCCAGTAAGTTCTGGAAAATAATAGTCTAGCGTTTTATCTAAAGAGATTCGATCTTGATAGGCTAATTTGGTAATGGCAAGAGCGGTATATAATTTACCAACACTTGCTATTTTGAATAGCGAGTTTGGGTCGGTTGGTGTTTTGCTTTCTCTGTTTTTGTAACCAGAGGTATAAAATTTGGGTTCATTTTCCTTATTATCTACATAAACAATAATTCCATCAAAGCCATAGTCAGCTGCTTTATCTACTTGTTCTTGAGCAGTATTAGGTAAAGCGGCTAATCTGGCTTTAATTAATGGCCAAGGAATGAAGTACATTGAAACTAGCGTGCCAAAAAGTAATATAAATCGTATAATCATTTTTGTTTTCACTTTATTCATTATTTATTGTATTATAAATTTTTTAGCATTTGAAGGAATTCACTTTTTTCAATCTTTCCACTTGCGTAATTAAGCATTTTTCCTTGTGAATCAACAATGATTGTTGTTGGTGTAGCATTAACATTATAGTGTTTTACAAGTGCTTTTGTGTTTGGATTGTCTATATCAATCATAACAGGTGTAAATTGTGAATTGATAATATTTTCAACTTCCTTATCTGCAAAAACTTTACGTTTCATAATTCTGCAAGGCACACACCATTTTCCGGTGAAAAATAAGATTGTTTCTTTGCCAGAATTGTTATTGAGTTTTTCAACAGAAGTAATTTCATTATTCCATTTTATATGGTTAGAAGGAACATAAAATGAGTACCAAGCATAAACGAGAGAAACTACAAGAAAAGTAAGCCAAAACCATCTCCAAAACGGATGAGTTTTTGATTTTACAGGTGTTAGTGTATTATCTGTTATTTTCATTTATAATAGTAAGTTTTGCAATACAAAATTCAGTAATGAAAATCAATCCATTTAATTTTGCTTACCCAGTTGTTGTTTTTTTGTGATGAGCTGTTAAAATTAATCACATTGGTTTTGCATAGCCTAAGGATAAGAGTTTAAAGTTCTTTACAAAAAATACCTTTTTCCATTAATAAGGATTCAATTTTTGAAACGATATTATGTTTTGTAACAATCCTTAAAATTTTATCACAATCTTCAAAATCAAAATCTATTTTATCAATTTCTTTAAACTCAGATAGAATCTCTCTGGTGGCATTTTCTAAATCTTCATTTAGGTTTGTTTTAAAAACTAAAATCATAATCAGTATTCAATTAATCTCTAAGTTTTTAATCTCTTTCTTTTAACTTGAAAAGTTTAGTAAGCTGATAAATTCCATAGGCAGGAAGTATCACTCTAAAAATGTTTAAAATTCCCCATAATTTTAGCTTTGATGGAATTTGCTCTGCTGCAACACTATTTTCATTAAAAACA
Organism: Winogradskyella sp.; assembly: GCF_025210595.1. Classification (GTDB taxonomy): domain Bacteria; phylum Bacteroidota; class Bacteroidia; order Flavobacteriales; family Flavobacteriaceae; genus Winogradskyella. The sequence continues at coordinate 2,740 of NZ_JAOARH010000029.1, read as the reverse complement.
GGAACATTAATTGCTGTAATAATGTACACAGAAATAGCATAGGTAATTAAAAATGCAATAAAAGCATTCCAAACAATTTTTTTCTGAATTGGGTTTGTCATAAATCCAGATTTTTTAATTACCAGAAATATAAATCCAATCATCACAATTGTTGAAGTAGGAAAATGAAAAACACCAGCATCAACTACGTGATGAAATTTTCTAAAATTTTCGGCATTAGTGACAATGTCACCTATTAACCAGTTTGTTACATACGTTATTTGTTCAAATAATTCTACAATGCATAGTCCTATTAATGAAATAAAGGTAATCATTAACCATCTAAAGTCTCTTTTTGATTTTACAGTAATCATCTTTTGATATTTTAAAATTGATGCTGCAAAAGTAGTTTGACAATACTTACTTAATGATACTAAAAACGAGGGAATAATTATTGAAAACTATGTTTTTTATTGGTTTCTAAAGCTTGTCGGAGAAAGGTTTGTATGTTTTTTAAAGAAATTGATAAAGTTAGAAGTTGCACTAAAACCAAGTTTATCTGCAATTTGGTCTATTGAGTTTGATGATTGTAATAATAAAGTAGAGGCTTCTAAAATTATGTATTCGCTTATTATTTTTTTAGCAGTTTTATTTCTTACTTTTTTTACGCATTCTGATAAATAAACTGTGCTTATATTTAGTTTGTTTGCGTAAAAATCTAAAGTATGTCTAGAGTGCGAATGTTTTCTAATAAGGCTTTCAAAAGAAAAAGCAATTTGATGTGCTCTTGTTTTTAAACTATTTTTAATACTTCCGTCAAAAAATGATTTTCTAGCTTCAAAAAGTAATATGTTTAAATACGAACGTATTATTTCTTCATTTTCGTCACCGAAATCCTGAAATAATGAATATATTTTTTCAATTAATTCTTTAAAAATAGATTGATTCTCACTTAAAAAGTAAAAAGGCGAGTAGTTTAAATTAAAGTATGGAAATTTTTGTTGCAATTCAAAATTAGAAAATCCATTTTTTAAAAATGAAACATCAAAAACCAGCATATAACCATTTGAGATAGTATCAACACTTTTTACATCAACAGTTAGCGTTTGTAAAGGTGCTAAAAAAGAAATAAGTGTTTTGTCTTTTGAAGAAAAGGGTGAATCATCTATGATAATATCAGCATTGTATTGATTAGAGAAAAAGATTTGAAAAAAATCACATTTTCTAGAGATGGTTTTAAAAGGGAGTTCATTTAAATGATCTTCAAATTTTAAAACATGAAATTCATTGCTTTTTTGATAGTTCCCAACATTTATGGAATCTAATAATGAAGTAATATTTTTATAACCCTTCATAAGTGTTTAATTGAACATAACATTATGTGATTGTTACATGTTTGTAAAACTAATCTAGCAAACATTAACAAGCCAGAGAAAGATAAAAAAGAATTTTTATGGTAGGTGAGTATTAGTAATTAGTTGTCACTATTTTTTAATTCATAAATAACGCCTTCTTGTCCATCAAAATCAAAATTCTCTTTAAATTTCATACCTATTTTTTCTAGAACTTTTATTGAGCCTATATTTTCTTTCATAGCTCTGCCAACTATTGTTTCAATTTTAAGTTTATTGAAGCCAAATTCAAGACACTTTTTTGCGGTCTCAGTTGCATAACCTTTGTTCCAATAGTTTTTAAAAAACCTAAACCCAATATCGAATTCGTTTTTTTCTTGACTATATTTAAGTCCGCACCAACCAATAAATTTTAATGTGGTTTTGTCAATAACAGCAAGTCGTCCAACTCCATATTTGTCATATTGGTCGTAGTTTGTTAAAAACTCAATTGAAGACTGTAAGTTTTTAAATGGTTGGTCTCCTGTATATTTTAAAACTTCATCGTCTAGATTTAAATTATAGAAATCGGTTGCGTCTTCTTTTGTAAGCCTACGCATTATTGTTCTTTCTGTTTCTATGATTTTCATTTTGCTAGCGTACTTGTCTTTTTATTTTAAATATTGTTAGTAATAGTTCATCCCAATCTTTTTCGGTTCGTATCATTTTTAGAAATCTTAAATTCATAAATCCATTTTCATTAAATTCAAGTTTGTTGAGTTTATAATCAATCAATTTTTCAAGTTCTGGTGTTATCTTAACTACTTTATTAAGCAAATTCTTGTTCTTTGAAACAATCTGAAATCTATCGTTAATTTTTATGCTTTTTTTATTAGTGAATTTGTTAGAAAGTAGTCTGAATAAGTTTTTTCGTTCTAATCTTATTTTGTTAAAACTTTGAATCGATGTCTTTGTTTTGAAATCTATTATTTCTTGATAAACAGAATCTTTTGGAATAAATCCTGATGATACATTTATTAACTTTCTTTCTCCTTTTATTTTTATTTCTGAATTTTCATAAGATCCATTTATTTCGAAATTCAAAAAATAGCTGTTAAAATCTTCTTTTAAATCTAACTTAAACTTATTAGAAAAGTTAACTATTTCATTTGTAATTGACTCAAATTCCAAGTAAAATTTAGATTTTTTTTCTTTTTCTATTGGAGCGGATTTGAGTGTCATATTTTATGTGAATTATGCATCATTAATCTGTTATATCCTCTAGTTACTGGTTTAAAGTTACTATTTTTTGGCTACACTTCTTTAGCAATTTCTAGTGGATTTTGGATGTAGTTGAATCCGTAGTAATTGTGGTTATTCCATTTTTTAAAATTGTTTGCAATTGTCTCTGTTATTTTAGATGCGTGGGT
>NZ_JAOARH010000028.1 GCF_025210595.1 Winogradskyella sp. | reverse complement strand
TTATTTTGTGTGCGATTTATTTAAAATAGCCGCAGCAAAACGTCTAAAAAATAAACTGACTCCACGACGCATTTTTAAGACCAAAAAAATTGTAGCTCTATTTATTTTAGGTTTCGGAATTCTACTCTTATCTCAAGGTTTGTTTCCAGAACTTTATGAAAAAGGTAAGGAACAAATTGATAAAGTAAATCCTTTGGATTAGTTAAGATTTGAAGAATATTCAAAAGAAAATATTAACATTTCCTTTAAGAATAGCTCTTATTATATTAATTATTGGTGCTTTATTTAAAATAATGCATTGGCCATACGCTAATAGATTAATGCTTATTGGCGGAGTTTCTATTAGTATATTATATTTAATTCGTTTTCTTTACAAAAAACCAAAGAATAAAATCGATTTTGTAAAACTTTCTTTAGTTTTTTTATGGTTAATAAACTATTTAATTGATGCATTCCATGTATTTAATATTCCTTACTTATTTGAAGCATTATTAGTAGCATTGTTTATTTGGTGGTTTACAGAGGAAGGTGTTTTCTATTTTAAAAATAGGAAGTTTAAGAGAAAAGGCATAATTAAAATGTTTTATTACCTTATTTGTTACCTAACCTTATTAGCTTTATCATTAGGGATTTTAATAAAAATTCAACATTGGCCGTATGGCTCGTTAATATTTGTATTAGGAGTACTATTACTATGTTTAGTTTTAATTTTAGATTACTTTTTAATAGAACATAAATAAACACCAATCGATAATAATTTTCCAAAAATTTAGAAATAAAAAAAACCTCAACATTAGTTGAAGGTTATTGAGGTGTCGAGCGGATTTGAACCGCATTAACTTAATCTAAATTTTCTTAAAATTTAAAACAAAAAAAGCCTTTGAATTATTTTCAAAGGCTTTATAATTTTGAGGTGTCGAGCGGATTCGAACCGCTGTAGATGGTGTTGCAGACCACTGCCTAGCCACTCGGCCACGACACCCTAAATTCCTAAAAAAGCAGGAATCTCATTATTTAAAACGAGAAGGCAAATATATAAATTATAAACGTTTTATCATATATAGGTTTACTTTTTTCGTTTTTTACTAAGTTTAATGGTAACCATCTCTACGTCACCACCAATAGGTGGATTAATTTTACTCACACAAACTGTGGCTTTAGAAATTAATGAAGATTCATTAAAAAAACGATCTAAAATACGTTGCGCAACAGTTTCAAGAAGTTTAGATGGTTTTGCCATTTCTTCCCTTACAACTTTGTTTAAAAATACATAATCTACAGTATCTTCCAACGCATCTGTTTTAGCTGAAGTTTTAAGATTAGCTTTTACTTCTATATCTACACGATAGTCACTACCAATAGCTGTTTCTTCTTTTAAGCAGCCATGATTTGCGAATACACGAATATTTTCAACTTTTATTATTCCCATGCAATAGTTTTAATGCTGTAAAGTTATCTAAAAAAAGAATGTATTTTTATCAAAACACCTCTAATGTTTCTTGAAGATTACTTTTTATTATTTCTAGAGTTATTATCAGGATTTTCGGCAATTATGATAGGCTTACTTTTTTTAACAGTGAAGTCTAAAAACAGAAATGCTAATCTCTTTTTAGTCTTATTTTTATGGTGTTTAGCTTGGTTGATTTTAACCAATATATACATGCAGTTTGGTGAAGATAATTCTATAGATTTACCAGAAATATTAGATTTTAATCCTGTCTTATTTCTTTTCCCTGCACTATTTCTTTACATACTTGTTACTATAAACAAATCTTTTAATAAATGGCTTCTATTGTTATTTATACCTGGAGTACTATTTAATCTTTTTCATATTGAAGAAAATAGTCTTTTTGAGATTATAGACGTTGTATTATTTCCAGTGGTGAGTTTAACCTTAATGGTTATTGCTTTTAGAATTTTATTGAAACACAAGAATAAAGTAGAGCATTACTATTCGGAATTGGAATACAAAACTCTTTCTTGGATTAAGAGTATTATTATAACTGTTTTTGTACTTCATTTTTTTATAATTTTTGGAGAAATTTCAGATAATTTAAATGATTTTTTAAGTGATATATTTAGTTTATTCGAAATTCTTACAACGCTTTTTATAGTCTATTGGATAGGTTACAATGGATTCTTTCAGGCACAATTATTTCTTGAGAATACTCAAAGTAATATAATAAAGGCAGAGCTAATTGATGCAAAACCTGAAACTATAATTCCAGTGGTTATAGATGAATCATTAAAAGAACAATTTGGTATTATAGAGTCCAAAATAAGAACAGAGCGGTTGTTTCAAAATCCAAATTTAAATCTTAGAACTCTTGCTGTAAGCCTAGATTTAAAAGAAAAAGAATTGTCAAGATTGATAAATCAATGCTCAGAAACTAATTTTTATCGATTTATAAACCGTTTTAGGGTTGATGAATTCAAAAATTTATTAGAATCTCCAAAAGCAAAACAAATGTCTATTTTGGGCTTAGCACAAGAGGCTGGATTTTCTTCAAAATCAACGTTTTATTCTGCTTTTAAAACCTTAGAAGGTATGACGCCTAAACAATACGAATCTTCTCTTAAAAAGTCCGATTAGACGCCATTCGGACTAATATGATTGCATAATTCTTAGGGTTGGCCGTTATTTTGTTGTTCTACTAAGACAATTAAATATAAGCTTAAACGATAAATTTAGAATTATGAAAAAAATGATGACACTCATGGTATTTAGCACATTATTTGGATGCATATCATGTAGTAAAGATGATGATAACTCAACACCTCCTCAAGCACAATCATGTGACTTTAATGTGTTGAATATTTCTTCAACAGAAAGTTATGTATTTGAGGATAATTTTTCTCAGCATTTTATACAAAGTCCAAGATGGGAATCTGAAAATGCAGATATAACTTTAGTAAATGATGAAGGACAATTAACAGCAAATTCTAATGATACTTCAAACGCATTAGAAGCATGGAAACTTTATAATACACACATGCCTTATCATAAATCTTGGGAAATATCTGTAGATGTAAAATTACCATTGTACTGGAATTCAAATGGAGGAAATGAAGCCCAAGTAGGCGCTGGAATATTTGTTGGTAAACCTGTTGTTTCTGGTCAATCCTCAAAGGTGTATGAATGCAATATGGCAGTTGTAAACGGTCAAGGAAGATTTGTGCAAGCGCAACTCATTGCAAATCGTTTAGGTGAAGATCCTATTGATGTTCAGTTTAGAGAATTAGAACAATCTAAGGAAACTGCTAACCTTAAAATTCAATTTTGTGCTTCAAATAAAATGTTAAGCCTATTAATAGATGATACTATTGTAGGAGTAGGACGTACTATAGATGCAAGCGGAATGGACAATTGGAACTTATCTGATTCTGATGTAATGGATGTTGGTATTATGGGTTTTGCTGAGAATACAGTCATTACTTCAAACCAACCAGCATTAGATAATTTTAAGTATAACATTTATTAATAAACTCATAAAAATAATTACCAATCATAAAACGTAACATATAACGTTTTATATTTACACACAGATTCTAAACGTTAGCACTGAAGAAGATATTGGACGTTTAGAGTTTTATAATTGCGCAAGAACGCATACTTCAGTTCTAAGGAAGAATTGTAGTATGCGTTTTTTTATATAGAAAAATGAATAATAAAAAGTTTTAACAATAAATAATTAAATGGATATGATAAAATTAATTTTAAAGCCTGTAGTATTTCTTTTTTTAGGAAGTCTTTTATTCCTCAATTCATGTAATAATGATGATGATAAATCAACAACTAGTTCTAGAGAACAAGGTATTTTTAAGGTACTTGATGATGATACTACTATTGAAATGAACGGAGTTATTGGAAGCCAATCCTTAAATCATTTCAATTCACTTTATGCTGCTTTTCCTAATGTTAATAAAGTAAATATTAAACAATGTGATGGTTCTGAAGATGATGAAACTAATCTGCAATTATCAGTTAGAGTTCATCAATTAGGTATTGATACGCATTTATTGGATAATGGTTTAATTGCCTCTGGTGGTGTAGATTTTTTCCTAGCTGGTGTACAACGAACCAAAGGTATTAATACACAAATAGGTGTACATTCTTGGTCTGATGGTAATGGAACAGAAGCTACCGATTTCCCTGTTGGTCATACTAATCATTTACCATATATTAATTATTATGTATCTGTTGGTTTTACACAACAACAAGCGGAAGATTTCTATTATTTCACTATCAATGCTGCATCAGCGAGCTCTATTCATTGGATGACTGATCAAGAAATAGTGCAGTATAATATCTTAACACTACCATAAAACAGTCCGAATAGAAGCATCCGAACTTTATACACATCTAAAAAAATACGATTCGTAGTTCTTTTGCTGTTTTACAACAAAACGATAAAAAATTTACTTATGAAAAAACTATTTGTATTCCCTCTGTTATGTGTATTTGTAACAGTTTTTAATTGCGTGTCTTGTTCAAGTGATGATTCACCTTCAAGCTCAACTGGAGTTATAGAACCAGGTAATGATCCAAACTTTACTATTGTAGCTAATAACGATGGTATATTATCTAGGTACAATAGAAAAGTAGTGGTGTTTGGTATCGATATTTATGCTGTTCCAGCAGTTGAAGATGTCAAATTATTACATGCAGCCAATGTAATGGCACAATATTTAGATAATGATGAAGATGGTAATGTTGATGACCAATTAGTATTGGATAAAATGCTCGAAAACCAAGCATTTATGGTAATGTGGAAAACGGAAAGTGATTTAGAAAATACATTTCCTAGTGGAAGAGAAGGTCAAGATTTAGGAAATGACGAAACACATCCAAGTTTTGTGGCTAACGGAAAAACAGGTGAATTTGATGCTACTTTAGAAGAAGTATTACACATTATAAATAACGCTGGACATTCTTATGCTTATCCAGATGCTTTTGGACAAAATGTAGGATCAGATTTAGCCAATGCTATGGATATTGCTAGAGGAGGACAGTTTATGACTATTCCAAATACATATCCAGAAAATGCTTGGTATACTTATGATGATACTACTTGCGATTATGCATCTTGCCAAACTATAGAGTATTTATATTGGGCAATTACATCTATGTTAGGTGCTCAAGAAAACAGATTGGACGAAATTGGACATGAATGGAAACTAAATACGAATGCTTTGGTTCAAAGTACAGATACAGCGATTTATGCTTTATTAACCAATCCTACATATAAAATGCCTACGGTTTTGCCAGATGGTAGTTATAGACATTAAAAAATTAAAAAGGCTGCTTATTTAATAAGCAGCCTTTTTAATTAAAGCTTTATCACTTTTTTAATTTGTGATGTGTTTCTAGATGATATTTCTAGAAAATATGTACCTCGTTCAATCTCTGAGAGTGAAATTCTGTTGTTGATTATCTTATCAAAGGACTTCACTTTTTGTCCTAAAATAGAATATAGGGTTACACTGTAATTTTCTGTATTTCCTACTTCAATGTTAATAATATCTTTAGTTGGATTTGGATAAATTTTAAAAGGAGATAAAATATCATCATTTACACTTAGACTTGAAATCGTCACTGTTTTTGTAACTTCATGAGTTCGACTACAAGCTGTAATACTTAAAGTAACTTCAAAATTTCCAGTAGCGTTATATGTATGAATTGGGTTATTTTCAGATGAAGTGTTACCATCATCAAAATTCCAAGTGACTGTATTAGCCTGATAAGTATTGGTAAATGTGACTTGATTATCAATGACTGTAAAATCAAAATTTGCGGTAAAATCCCAATCATTAATTACATCAAAAACAATAGTTTTAGCAGCTATTCTAATGGTATTTGCAATAGAAGCATCAAGTGTAGAATCCCAAGTCATTAATGTTGGATCTTTCTTATAAATCATCGTATAAAAAGCACATGCAGCAGCATACGAACCAGCTAAAGAAGGATGCGAACCATCTCCAGAGTACAAATCAACTTCAGGATGATGAGTTCTTAGATAGCGCCACACAGCGCCAACAGGCGCAACTTCAGAAGTGTTTTCTTCTGTCATAAACGTATAGGTATTTCTTATAGCATCGTCCATACCTTCATAAGTACACACCCAAGGCACAAATTCACAATTTTGAGCATCACCATTTTCACGACCCCAAGTCATATAAAACAAAGGTTGCGAACAAGCATTATTATTACGTATAGCATTGACTAATTGAGTTGCAAAAGGATATAATTCAGTTTGCATTTGTGCTTCACTCCATGAGGTTTCTTGGCTTTGTGCTTGAAGCGTTACAAAATCCCAATTATCAGCATTAATTTTATTAAGAGTTGTGGTATTACTAGCATGATTCATTAAACGATGACCTCCAGGTGTATTAGAATCGTAAATAAGAATGTCACCTGTATTAGTAGCCATTTGACTGACCAAGTAAGGCAAGTTATTAGAGGCAGTATAGCTATTTCCTAAAAATAATACACGTTTGGTTTCTTGGGCAATGGTATGTTGTGTAAGACTAAAAAAAGCAATACAAGCAATTATTCTTTTCATTGTTTTTTTAGGTAAAAATAACATTAAATGCTGTTAAATAGGTTAATTAGTAAAGAAATCAAAAACATTACTAATAGCGCTTGTTTTAGCTTTAAAGAATTCTGTATAAGTACACTGTTTACAAGTAACAGAGGTGAATTTTTTATTTTGTACATCAAAGATTTTAGATAGTGTTCCTCCTGTAGCTCTTATTTCACCAAGTTCGTATGTGGTGTTATCGCATTTTGGACATTTGTAATTCATTATTTTTGGTTTTTTTGTTATAAGCATAATATAGGTGTCTCATAGTGTAGTAATGTTACATTTTATGTAATTTTGCAAGCTGAATTAAGCCTGTGCTTTAGTACATTGTACTTAACATTTAAGCCTAATTCCTAACACTTAAAAAATGTCTGAAGAAAAGAAATCACTCAATTTTATTGAGCAAATCATAGAAGAAGATTTAAAAAACGGTTTATCAAAAGATAAATTACGTTTTCGTTTTCCACCAGAACCTAATGGGTATTTACACATTGGACATACCAAAGCTATTGGTATAAGTTTTGGTTTAGGAGAGCACTATAATGCGCCAGTAAATTTACGTTTTGATGATACCAATCCTGCAAAAGAAGAACAAGAATATGTAGATGCGATTAAACGTGATATTGCTTGGTTGGGTTACCAATGGGAAAATGAATTATATTCTTCAGATTATTTCCAACAATTATACGATTGGGCAGTTCAAATGATCAAAGATGG
>NZ_JAOARH010000153.1 GCF_025210595.1 Winogradskyella sp. | reverse complement strand
ACATATACGTCTTTTATTCTCAATACCATTATTTACAACATCTGCTGCTCTTTGGCTAATAACAATCTCTTCACTATCCATTTTATGCTTAGAAAGATCTTCTACCTCTACAGGATTAAATGTACCTAATCCAACATGAAGTGTTACTTCTGCCATATCTACTCCTTTAATTTCTAAACGTTTTAATAAATGTTTAGAAAAATGTAAACCTGCAGTTGGTGCTGCTACAGCTCCTTCATTCTTTGCATATATAGTTTGATAACGCTCTTCGTCTTCTGGCTCTACTTCTCTTTTAATATACTTAGGAAGTGGTGTTTCTCCTAGTTCCGTTAACTTATTTCTAAAATCGTTATAAGATCCATCATAAAGAAAACGTAGCGTTCGTCCTCTAGAGGTTGTATTATCTATAACTTCAGCAACTAAAGTTTCATCATCACCAAAGTAAAGCTTGTTACCAATTCTAATCTTACGTGCAGGATCTACTAAAACATCCCAAAGACGCTGTTCTTTATTTAACTCTCTTAATAAAAATACTTCAATACGTGCACCAGTTTTTTCCTTATTACCGTACAACCTAGCAGGAAAAACTTTAGTGTTATTCATTATCATTACATCACCTTCATCAAAGTAATCAATTACATCCTTAAAAAGTTTGTGTTCAATAGTTTGATTAGCTCTATCCAAAACCATTAACCTAGATTCATCTCTGTGTTCTGCAGGATGTTCGGCTAATAATTCTTCTGGAAGGTCAAAATTAAAGTTAGATAATTTCATATATGAGTGTTTATTTTTTTGAAGTTGCAAATATACAATCTCAAAATAGGCCTTGTCAAGTAATTAAAGGTTTATTTTGCACTATAATTAAGATTTAAAACCTAACTATCATAAAGTAAGTTACTCCAAAAAAGATTTGCTTCAATATTTTTGAACCCATTCTTTAAATGCCTAGTCAGTATTTTCTACTTCAATATGATTTATTTGAAAACCTATAGTGCTTAAATCTTCCCAAAACTGCGGATAAGACTTACTAACAACATCTGCGTTTTCAATACTTAATGTTGTCTTTAAAGCTAAAGGAGCAAATGCCATAGCCATTCTATGATCCTTATAAGTGGCTATTGTAACATTTTTATTTATAACCTTAGACGGTTTTAGATGTAAGGAAGTATCTGTAATAGCAATATCAGCTCCAAGCTTTTCTAATTCATTCTTAAGTGCTACTAGCCTATCGGTTTCTTTAATTTTTAAGGTATGTAAGCCTTTTAGACTACATTCTAACCCTAAACCAAAAGCCGTTACTACAATAGTTTGTGCTATATCTGGAGCATTGCTTAAATTTAAATCAATAGAAGATTGATGGCTCGTAGTTGAAGACTTGGTTATAGTAATAGAATTATTTTCAAACTTAGTTTCAACCCCAAATGCTTTATATATGTCTGACAATACCGAATCTCCTTGAAGCGAATTGTTCTTGTATGAAGTTAAAGTTACTTCAGTACACAAATCACTTAACGCTACAATACTATAAAAATAAGAAGCTGAAGACCAATCAGATTCAACAGTTAAAGCTTTTGATTTGAGATTTGAAATTTGAGGTTTAACTGTTATAACATTATTTTTAAAATGAGATTCCACTCCTATTTGATGAAGCAGTTGCAAGGTCATTTTAATGTAAGGAATAGAGGTAATAGTTCCGTCTAAAGTAAGCTCTAACCCATTTTCTAATTTTGAAGCTATAAGTAACAATGCAGATATGTATTGACTGCTAACATTAGCTTTTAGAGTTACTTTAGAATTTGTTAGTTTTTTACCTTTTATTCGTAATGGTGGATAACCTTCATTTTCTGCATATTGAATATCTGCACCCAAATGCCGTAAAGCTTCTACTAAAATTTTTATTGGTCGTTCTTTCATACGAGAAGAACCCGTTAAAAGAACTTCACACCCTTCTTTAATAGAAAAATATGCCGATAAAAACCGCATAGCTGTACCAGCATGATGTATATCTACTGAAGACGAAACCGAATTAGAAATTGACGTTTGAAGCGCTTTCTGCATTAATACCGAATCGTCTGAATTAGACAAGTTATCAATCGTTATTTGAGGATACAGAGCTTGAATTAAAAGCAAACGATTAGATTCACTTTTTGAGCCTGTAATAGCAATTGACGAATGACAATTAACAATTGACGATTTAAAGATTTGGATATTCAAGATCCCTAAGTTTAGTAATGGTACTACAAACCTACTTTAATTTTTTGTTATTATGGTGTCTGTCGTGGTCTCGCTTTGTTTTTTTGTCCATTTTTTTATCAAAAGATGCTTGTAGATCAATACCTGTTTGGTTTGCCAAGCACAATACCACAAAAACTACATCTGCCAATTCCTCACCAAGATCTTTATCTTTATCACTTTCTTTTTCGCTCTGCTCACCATAACGTCTGGCGATAATACGTGCTACCTCACCAACTTCTTCGGTAAGTTGCGCCATGTTGGTTAGCTCATTAAAGTACCTTACTCCATGTTCTTTTATCCAATTATCTACTTCTTTTTGGGCGTTTTTCACATTCATCATTCAATCTTTTTTAATTTAACTTGTTCTTTCTGTTTGTTAATCATTTGATTAAAAAACTCCTTCAAATAAGGATACATGTTGGATCCAATTATTGGTTTTTTTATCTCTAAAGACATAGCTAAAGTAATCTTATTCCCAATTAATTTGGAAGAAAATTTAAACTCCCCTAAATTATTTGGTAATTGCAATATAATTGGCTTTGGAATTGAAATAACCATGTAAGTGCATGGGATTTCTATATTGGTCATATAGATTTTTTTTATAGGATACCCAAAATCTACAGGAAATTCACGCATCTCCGATTTAAATGGATTCTCTAAAGTAGCAAAGAAAACACTGGGATAAATATACATCTTATCTCCAACAATATCTGAAAAAGATTCTTTATAAAAACCGAATGATTCTGAGACATAATTTTTATATGTTTCTGCATTCTCTACTTTATAATCAGAAATCTCTATATTACTTAATTTTTCTTCCTTATCTATTAAAAACTCTTCTAAGTTTTTATCCTTGTACATTTTTCTAAATTGATAGGCACTATGATTAGTATATCTAGCTTTTAAATCTCCTTCTAAGACACCTTCCTCATCAATCTTAGCATTGACTATATATTGTGAAACAGCCATATTTGGCTCCTTAATCCTTATATTTCGCCAAACCATATTATTATTATCTACTAAAATACCTTTCCAATTATAATCCTTAATTGGAAGTAAATTAATATCACTAAACTCTTCTGTAGCGTCTAAAAAATACTGTTTATCATTAATAACAACATAAGCAATGACATAATTTAATCTATTTAGTGTAGGAAAAAAAGGCACCAAATTATCCCTAGTACTAATAACTAAAGGATTTGCATCTAAACCAACATATCTTAGCATTGCAACTAATGTCAAATTGACATCAGCTGCGTTCCCTTTTCGTTCTTTCAATGCCCTACGAATTCCTTTTTGAAAATACTTCCCATCTATACCATTCCATATAACATTTTCCTTGACATATTTAAAAACAGTTCCCATCTTATTAATATCATCTTTATCATCCACAATTAAAGCATCCAAATAATCATCAAAAGATTTTGTTTTATCTAGTTTATTAATATAGTCATTTGTATTACCAATAATCTTAGCAACATCTCCCCATGTTTTTGAATAATAAATAGGTCGCTGACCTGGCATAGTAATCGATTTGAGTTCGAAAACAACACCAGCTCTATAATTATTAATATTATCAACAAAAATCTCTTCTTTTAAAGCAGGAATATCTTCTAATGAATAACTTAAAACATTAACTTTAATATTAGCTGAAGCATCTCTTGAACTAAATCGTTTGGGATAAAAACTAAGATAACCTTTAGAGATTGCATTAAAATTAACACCTTCTGGAGTTCTAAGTTCTGCATCAAGTTTTCTTACAGGTATGTCATATTGAAACCTAAACTCATCAACATCAAAATAAAAAGGAGATATAATCTTATATTTAATATCCAAAACTGAACCTTCCTTAACCTCAGGCATAGTAAACTTGAATTCATCCATATAATCGCTGAACTCATTCTTGTAAATTTGATCTTTCTCAAGTTCTACTTTTTTGATTTTATCACCTTCTAAATTAAAAGTATACGCTTTTAATTTACTTACACGCTCTTTACTATTACCATCTTTAGACAATGTAAATAAAAGAGTAGCCTTATCAAAAGCCTCCTTATTGTATATCTTAATACGCTCATGAACTTCAGTAATTAAATCTATGGATGCAGGACTAATAGCAATATATGTTTTTTGATTTCTATACAATATTACAGCATTTGCAGAAGAGTCTTTATCATAAAATTTTTCTATCAATTCTGCCTTAGATACTTTACCAAATTTAACCTCTTGTGCGAAAGAAAATTGAATGAACCCAATTAAAAGGAAAAGAATTTGAATTTTTTTCATGATAATTAATTAATTAATTTTAATACAATTTTAGAATTATCCCCTTTTGATATTTGTTTTCTAAAATCCCTATAACTCTTATAATCTGTACGTGAGTATTGTCCCTTTTTTATAAATAATTTTCGTTTGTATGTAATTAAGTTATCGTTACTACTTAACTCAAGTTTATATTCACCAAATTCACTTTTTATATATACAATATCTGGTAACGCCTCTATTTCATAACCTTCCGGTATTTCTATATTAAACAAATCTTCATCTAAGTAGCCTCTAGATATTTCGAAGGGCATTTTTCTTTCTCTGTATCTTGTAGGAATAAAGGAATTTTGGTTTAAAAAATTGGGTTTAAAAAGAATATTTTTATCCAAAATTGAAGCATAAGAATCTGCTTTTACATCTAAATATTCTGTAAACTCAATATCATTTTTGTTATTATGAAACTTATATTGTAATATCTTTAAATTGTTAATATAACTCCAGTGGTATTTATAAAATTTTATAACCTCATCATTTGTTTTTCTTTCTAAATTAAACCTATTATCATATTGTAAACCACTAGTTTTTCTTATAATTTTAGAAGCAAATCCTCCATTGGCTTCTAATTTAATATTTGCATTAGTTGTTTGATAGTTTAAACTATCTATATAAACTTTTGTTTTTACTATTTTACTCGCATTAGGTTTCACAACAAGTACATTTCTATTATCTGTAAAATCACCAATAAAATTAAAAGGATGTTGTTGACTTGTACAATCTAACCAAACCATATCATCATTTGTTGGTATTGCTAATATAATATGATTACCCTGTTCTAAAGAGGCAAAATCATCTTCTAAATCTATAATTGCTCTACCTGCTTCAACAATGGTATAATAAGACGTTACCCCTACAACATCTAGTAAAGATTTAGTATAATTAGTTAACCCTTTGCAATCTCCATATTTTAACTCATCGACTTCTAATGCAGAAATAGGCTGTACTCCACCAATACCAACCTGAACACTTATGTACCTTGTATTTTCTTGAACAAATTTAAAAACAACCTTAGCCTTTTCTAGAGGATCTATATAAGTATCTGTTAGCTTTAAAATTTCTTCCTTTGTTTCTTCCATAACTTCATTTCTTCCTTCTAAAAGTGCATTATTTATCCATTCTCCAAATTCTAACCAGTTTTTAGCCTTACCTTCTACTCCATAAAACGAAAAATTTTCTACAGCTATTAAAACCTGAGGGAATAAACTATTATAAGTTGGACTTAGGTCTTCATTTAATAACGAATTACTATTCTCTAAGGTATAACTAAGAGAATGTGACGTATTCTTTTTAGTAATATTGTATTCATCGAAGTTTTTTTCTTTATAGCGCAGACCTAAATTGGCATTATCTATTAAATTATAACTATCTTTTTGTACACTTACATAATAGTTATTTATTGGCCTCCATGTTGGAATTGCAGCCGTATTAGAAGATTCTATTTCGCACAAAAACTCAACCGTAAAAGGATAAGATACTGGCGTATAACCCATTAACAATAACCTAGAATCCGAATACAATGTTCCTCCATCTACCGCACTTCTATCAATAAAATCTTTCTTTTTAAACTTTTTTATTTCTTCACCATTATCATTAAAAACTTTTGCCTCTATTTTTTTTATTTTGTTATACCTATCATAGCCTGAGTAAGCACCAATAGCAGAAACCCCCTTTTCATTTAAAACGGTAACTACTCTTTTTTCAATAATACTTAACTCATCTTTAGATTCTATAACAACATTTATCTCATTATACCTTACTACAGCGTTTGCCTTACCTGTAAGGTTCTTAGGAATAGTTTTAGAGCTATATATATAGTCGTTTTGAGCTAGAGTAAAAAATGAGATAAAGAAAAGTAATGCAGAGATGGTATATTTTATGTTGGGCATATAAATAAGTTTGGCTAAGCAATATAAAAAGTAAATATAGCGCTTTAAATGATTATTATCATATTTTTCTCACCTAAATAAACCTATAACATCCAATATATTAACATTTTATATTTTATTTTTAGAATCTATAATAATGGTCACAGGTCCATCATTAACTAAATGTACTTTCATATCAGCACCAAATTCACCAGTTTGTATTGGCTTACCTATTTCTAACTGAAGCTTTTCTTTAAATTTTTCATATAAAGGAATAGCAACATCTGGCTTTGCTGCTTTTATGTAACTTGGTCTATTTCCTTTTTTTGTACTGGCATGAAGTGTAAACTGGCTCACTACAATAACATCTCCTTTAGCATCAAGTAAAGAGGTGTTCATAATACCGTTTTCATCAGGAAAAACACGAAGGTTTGCTATTTTTTTACACAACCAATCAATATCTTCTTGGTTATCTTCATTTACAATACCTAATAAAATTAAAAACCCTTCATCAATTGAAGTTACTGTTTTACTATTAATAATTACTGATGCTTCTGATACTCTTTGTATGACTACTTTCATAAGTTCTAAATTCCTAAAAGGAGGCTTTACTCATAATTATCAGTTCGGTAATGCTCATCTTCTCCTTCTAAAATTTGAATATAACTACGATATCTAGAATAAGATATTTCATCATTTTCTAATGCTTCTTTAACGGCACATTTTGGTTCTTTAAGATGCAAGCAATTATTAAACTTGCAATCTTGCTTTAATGCAAAAAACTCAGGAAAATAATCACCTACTTCTTCTTTCTCCATATCAACCACACCAAAACCTTTTATACCTGGCGTATCAATTATTTTAGCACCAAAACTTAAGTCGAACATCTCAGCAAAGGTTGTAGTGTGTTGCCCTTGCATATGTTGTTCGGAAATTTCTTTTGTTTTTAACTCTAAAGAAGGTTCTATAGCATTAACCAAAGTAGATTTACCAACACCTGAATGACCAGAAAACATACTTACTTTATCTACCATTAAAGCCTTTACCTTATCAATATTCTGACCTGTTTTAGCAGAAATCTCTATACATTCATATCCTATTTGTTTGTAGACATTAGACAAATATTTTACTTCTAGTATAGTTTCTGAATCATAGGTATCTATTTTATTAAATAGTAATACCGTTTTAACCGAATATGCTTCTGCGGTAACTAAAAAACGATCTATAAAACTGGTAAATGTTGGTGGATTATCTATAGTAATTAAAAGAAACACCTGATCTACATTAGATGCAATAATATGCGTTTGCTTAGATAAGTTTACTGATTTACGAACAATATAATTGGTTCGCTCTTCAATACGATTTATAACACCTGTTTCAGTATTATTTTTGGTTTCTAGCTCAAACTGTACTTTATCTCCAACTGCAATTGGATTGGTACTTTTAATACCTTGAAGCCTAAACCTTCCTTTAATTCTGCATTCGTAGAATTTACCGTTCATTGTTTTAACGGTGTACCAACTTCCGGTAGATTTATATACTGTTCCTGTCATTATTACAAAGATGACTAATATAGTTTAATAGAACAAAAAAAGACTATCAATAGCTAATCTTTTTAATATTACTCTAATTAATTAGAAACTCTTCCTAATAACTAATCGACTCTTAATAAATGACTATAAACGTTCTAAAATTATTTTATTTCAAATCTCATTACAACGCTTATTTTATAAATCAACAACATTGTAATTTATTTAGACTTACTTTTGTTTTTAATTATTAAGAACATATGTAGCACCATGAAAAAAACTATAAAAGCCTATAGATTTGAGCTATTCTTATTTACTTTAATTTTTAATTTATTTGGAACATTAATATTTACAGATGCCTTCTTTTATAGCTATCTGTTTCCTATCAGCATATTATTAAACATTCTTTTTGGTATCAACTTAATTTCAAATAAAAAAACAAAGAAAGTAATCATTGTATTATTCATTATTACGGCTTTTATGTCTGGCTTTACAGTATTAAACACCGATAACTTAAGTGTAGATCTCCTTCGCTTTGGGTTTTATTTCCTTTTTTACGTTTGTATTACCTACGAAATCACTAAGCAAATATGGCAAATTAAAAAAGTAAGCAAAAACCTAATCTTAGGTGTTATATCAGGATATATAACACTTGGACTTGTTGGCTTCTTTATATTTATGACAGTTGAAATGGCTCATCCTGGATCATTTGACAGTGTAATGTTTCATAAATCAATTACCATAGACGAGAAGTCTAATCATATATTATATTATAGTTTTATTACTTTAATGACTATTGGTTATGGTGAAATTGTTCCGGTTACTACAATAGCCCAAAAAGCAGCAATTCTTATTGGTTTACTAGGACAATTTTATATGGTCATTATTACCGCTTTTGTTGTTGGCAAGTATATAAACTATAGTAGAAAATAAACTATACAATCAACTGTTAATAATCTCTTCTTGATGATTAATTGACTCTTGATGAATAGCTTTAAACATACGCAGTATAAACTCTTCGCTTAAATTCTTTTCTTCACCTTCTAAAATCATTTTCCCTAAAATCTCATTCCAACGCTTATTTTGCAATACTGCAACATTATACTTTTTCTTTAACGTTCCTATATCATCTGCAACTTGCATACGCTTTCCTAAAATTTCAATAAGTTGATGATCTATAACATCTATTTTAGTTCTTAACGTATTTATTTTGTTTTTAAACGCAGCCGCTTCACCAACTTCTTTTCTTATACGTAAATCTTTTGTGAACTGAATTAAAGTTTCTGGTGTAATTTGTTGCGCAGCGTCACTCCAAGCACTATCTGGATCGTGATGTGTTTCTATCATCAATCCGTCGTAGTTAAGGTCTAATGCTGTTTGACTTAAATCGAAAATAATATCTCTGCGACCAGCTATGTGCGACGGATCTAAAATTAGTGGTAAATCTGGAAAACGGTTTTGTAAATCTACCGCAATTTGCCACTCCGGATTATTTCTATAACGTGTTTTCTCATATGTTGAAAATCCTCTATGAATAACTCCTAAATTATTAACACCATTTGTATAAAATCGTTCTACAGCACCTAACCATAAAGACAAATCAGGATTTACAGGATTCTTAACCAAAACTGTTTTGTCAGTTCCTTTTAAAGCATCTGCTATATCTTGAATAATGAATGGGCTTACCGTTGTACGCGCACCAACCCAAAGAATATCTACATCGTGCTTTAAAGCTAACTCTACATGGTTTGCATTAGCAACTTCTGTAGTAATTAACATTCCTGTTTCTTCTTTTGCCTTTTGAAGCCATTTTAAACCTAAAGCCCCTACGCCTTCAAAATTACCTGGACGTGTTCTAGGTTTCCATATTCCAGCTCTAAATACTGTAGCATCGCTATCTTTTAACTGGTGCGCTATTTTCAAAACCTGTTGCTCTGTCTCTGCACTACAAGGACCGGCAATAACTAATGGATGCTCTAAATTAAATGCATCTAGCCAATTCCTTAATTCTTTCTTATTTTCCATTTCACTATTAATCTCTTTCTCTAACTTCTATTCTATTAGCTATAATTTATACTTTAAGCTTTATCAATCTTACATTTTAGCTTATTCCTTTTAAAATATCTTTAATATGATTGGTAGCTTCCATTTCATTATAGACTGCTTCAAAATTTTCGTCCTCTATAAATTGTTTAAACTGTTTTAAATTACTTATATAACCATCTAATGTTTCAATTACATTGGTTTTATTTTGTTTAAATATTGGTGTCCACATTGCTGGAGAACTTTTGGCTAACCGCACAGTACTTTCAAAACCACTACCTGCCATATCAAAAATATCACGTTCATTTTTTTCTTTTTCAATCACTGTTTTTCCTAACATAAAAGAACTGATATGTGATAAATGCGAAACATAAGCAATATGCTTATCATGTGCCTTAGGATTCATATAACGAATACGCATTCCTAAATCTGCAAATAAGCCCAAAGCTCTTTCTTGAAGTTTAAATGCTGTCTCTTCTACTTCGCAAATAATATTGGTTTTATCTTTATATAAACCATGAATTGCAGCTTTTGGCCCTGAATATTCTGTACCTGCTATTGGGTGAGCAGCTAAAAAATTTCTTCGCTTAGGATGATGCTTAACTTTAAGGCATATATCTTCTTTTGTAGAACCTACATCGAATACTATGGCTTCTTCTGAGATTACATCTAACACCTTTGATAGCACTTCTATTGTTGCATCTACTGGTATGGCTACAATAACCAAATCAGCTTTTTCTAGATCTTTAAAGCTTGCTTTACCATCTATTATACCCAAGTTAAAAGCTTCATTTAAGTGATCTTCACTTTTGTCTATCCCAAAAATGGTATACTCTGGTTTTTGCTTTTTAATATCTAAGGCAAAACTCCCACCTATTAATCCTACTCCAATGATAAAAACATTCTTCATATACCTAAATCCTAGCTATAGCTTCTTTAATTATTTCTTCTGAAGAGCATAATGAAAATCGCACATAACCTTCACCATTGCTACCAAAAACTGTCCCTGGAGCTACAAAAACAGAATGCTCTTTTAATACCAAATCTGTAAATTCTTCAGATTTCATATGAGGAGGTAATTTTGCCCAAACAAAAAGTCCTGTCGTATATTCATCATAAGTACAGTTTAGTGCTTCGGCTAGTTTCCATATAAGCTCTCGTCTTTGTTCGTAAACACTATTTAAACTTACAAACCACATGTCTGAACATTTTAAAGCTTCTATAGCTCCCTTTTGTATACCATAAAACATACCAGAATCTATATTGCTCTTTACTTTTAACACAGCACTTAAATGCTCATAACTTCCTACAAGCATGCCTACTCGCCATCCTGCCATATTAAATGTCTTGCTGAATGAGTTTAATTCTAAACAAACCTCTTTTGCATTATTATAACGCATAATGCTTATTGGTCTATTATTCAATACAAAACTATATGGATTATCGTTTACAATAAGAATGTTATGTCTTTTTCCAAAAGCAATTACTTCATCGTAAAATTTGTTAGTAGCATTAGCTCCTGTTGGCATATGCGGATAATTAATCCACATTATTTTTACTTTTTTTAGATCTAATCGTTCGAGGGCTATAAAATCTGGTAACCAATTATTTTCTTCTTTTAAGTCATACAAAATTGGCTTAGCTTCTAAAAGCTTAGTTACAGCTGAATAGGTTGGATAACCAGGATTTGGCACCAATACCTTATCTCCTTTATTTAAAAAAGCCATCGAAATATGCATTATGCCTTCTTTACTACCAAGAAGCGGTAACACCTCTGTCTGTCCGCTGAGGTTAACCTTATATCTTTTTTTGTAAAAATTTGCTATCTCATCTCTAAGTTCTGGCAAACCTTGATAGCTTTGATAATTATTAGCTCCTTCTTCGTCTAAGCTATCTTTTAACAACATTGTTGCTTTAAAAGGCGGTTCTAAATCTGGGCTACCAACTCCTAGGTTAATAATTGGTTTTCCTTGCGACTTTAAAAAGGCTATTTCTTTTAACTTTTTAGAAAAATAATATTCTTCTACGTGTTTCAATCTTTTAGCTACTTCTATCATAATTTCGCATTTTTATATTCGCCTAAAACTTTAAAATTCTCTGCCATTATCTGTATAATTGAATGTGCTTTTTCATAATCTTCGTAATCGTTGAAGGTAATATCTACAAAGAAGACATACTTCCAAGGAGTTTCAATTTTTGGTAAAGACTGTATTTTGGTTAGGTTTAATTTGCAATCACTCATAACGTTGAGTATTGTAGCTAAGCTACCACGTTTATGATCTAATTCAAATTTTAAAGAAGCCTTATTAAGTCCTTTTCGTTCAACTTGATGATTTT
>NZ_JAOARH010000027.1 GCF_025210595.1 Winogradskyella sp. | reverse complement strand
TAGGAAGTTTGGTTTCTGAATCAACAGACCATAACTCTAAACTTTTTAAATTAGGAAGTAATGCTAATGTTTCAAAAAAAGCTTCTTTGTCTATAATAGTTGAGAAATTTATATTTAGATGTTCTAATCTTTTTAGTTTTTTAAAGTCTTTGGGTAATTTTTTAATCGGTGTATGTCCAAAAGATAACCTCTTAAGTTTTTTTAATTTTGATATGCCTAAAGGTATGCTATCGTAACTATCATTTGTTAAGTCTAATTCCTTTAGGTGCTTAATTTTATAAATACTAGTTGGAAAAACAGATAATTTGGGATAAGATAAATCAAAATATGAGACATCGGAATTCTCAAAATTAATAAGTTCTACCGTTTTAATCTTGTTATAGTTATTAATTTCGATTGAATCTTTATTTATTCCTTCATGAATTAAGCTGTAGCGTTCATTAACATTAAAAAAAGGAGATAATTTATATTCTACATATTCGCTAGATTTAGTTTCTATATAAAAATCACAATCAAATCTTTTTATTTCTTCATAAATGAATTTTTCATCACATTTTACGTACTCAATTTTCAAATAGTCTTCTTGACTAAAAGAATAGCTGAGTTTTAGAAAAATTACAGCAAATAATAAGAATTTCATTCTTTTTCTTGTACTATATATTCTGATAAGTTTTTGCTTATAACCTAATCAATCAAAATATCTAAAATCTGAATAGCAGCATCGCTAATTTTAGTACCAGGTCCAAAAACAGCAACAGCACCAGCATCAAATAAATATTGATAATCTTGTTTAGGGATAACTCCACCAACAATCACCATAATATCATCTCTGCCATAAGCTTTTAATTCTTCAATAACTTGAGGTACTAAGGTTTTATGACCTGCAGCAAGCGATGACACTCCTAAAATATGAACATCATTTTCTACGGCTTGTTTAGCAGCTTCTTTTGGTGTTTGGAATAATGGTCCAATATCAACATCAAAACCAACGTCTGCATAACCTGTAGCAACCACTTTGGCACCACGATCATGGCCATCTTGTCCCATTTTAGCAATCATAATTCTTGGGCGACGACCATCTTGTTCTGCAAACTGATCTGCAAGTTCTCTAGCTTTTTTAAAGCTGTCGTCATCTTTTATTTCTTTACTATACACTCCGCTAAATGATTTTATTTGTGCTTTATAACGTCCAAATTCAGCTTCTAAGGCATCACTGATTTCGCCTAAAGTAGCTCTTTTTCTAGCTGCATCTACTGCTAAAGCTAGTAAATTACCTTCACTTGTTTTTGCTGCTTCAGTTAATTTAGATAATGCTTCAGTAACGTCTTCGTTGTTTCTAGTGGACTTAATTTGGTTTAAACGTTCTATCTGTTGGTTACGAACCGTTTGGTTATCAACTTCTAAAATATGAAGCGGATCTTCTTCGTCTAATTGGTATTTGTTAACACCAACAATAATATCTTGTCCAGAATCTATACGTGCTTGCTTACGTGCAGCAGCTTCTTCAATTCTTATTTTTGGAATACCAGCTTCAATGGCTTTAGTCATTCCACCTAATTCTTCAACTTCTTGTATAAGTTCCCAAGCTTTGTTTGCAATGTCGTTAGTTAGACTTTCTACATAATAACTTCCAGCCCAAGGATCAACAGTTTTGGTAATATGCGTTTCTTGCTGTAAGTAAATTTGCGTGTTGCGTGCAATACGTGCCGAAAAATCGGTTGGTAGTGCAATAGCTTCATCTAAGGCATTAGTGTGTAAACTTTGTGTGCCACCAAAAGCAGCTGCAGCAGCTTCAATACATGTTCTTGCGACATTGTTAAACGGATCTTGCTCTGTTAAACTCCATCCAGAAGTTTGGCAATGGGTTCTTAAAGCTAATGATTTAGGGTTTTTAGGGTTAAACTGTTTTACCAGTTTTGCCCAAAGCATACGAGCAGCACGCATCTTAGCAATTTCCATAAAATGATTCATGCCAATTGCCCAGAAGAATGATAAACGTGGAGCAAAGGTGTCAATATCCATTCCTGCACCTAATCCTTTTCTAATGTACTCCAAACCGTCAGCTAAGGTATAAGCCAACTCTATATCGCAAGTAGCTCCTGCTTCTTGCATATGGTAACCCGAAATACTGATACTATTAAACCTAGGCATGTTCTTGCTGGTGTATTCAAAAATATCAGAAATGATTTTCATAGATGGAGTCGGTGGATAAATGTAGGTGTTACGTACCATAAACTCTTTTAAAATATCATTCTGAATAGTACCAGCCAATTGTTCTGGTTTTACTCCTTGCTCTTCTGCAGCAACAATATAAAATGCCATAATCGGAAGCACAGCTCCGTTCATAGTCATAGAAACCGACATTTTATCTAGTGGAATCTGATCGAAAAGAATTTTCATATCCTCAACAGAATCTATGGCTACACCAGCTTTACCAACATCACCAACAACACGTTCATGATCGGAATCATAGCCTCTGTGTGTTGCCAAATCAAAAGCAACGGACAATCCTTTTTGTCCAGCAGCTAAGTTTCTTCTGTAAAAGGCATTACTTTCTTCGGCTGTAGAAAAACCTGCATATTGTCTAATGGTCCAAGGACGTCTTACGTACATGGTTGAATAAGGACCACGAAGATTAGGCGCTATACCAGCAACAAAATCTAAATGTTCTAAATCTTTAATATCTTCTTTGGAATATGTAGACTTTACCTTAATGGTTTCTGCGGTAAGGAATTCTTTGTTTTTGTCTTTAGGATTGTTTCCTGAAGATTTTAGCGTTATATGTTGAAGATTTTTTCTGCTCATCTTTAAATAATTTAATGTGTAAATGAATTAGAGGTTCGACCTATTATAAATCTACTCTTCATTTAACCTGTTAATTTCTAATTCTTCAGATAATCTTTTTTCTATAATTGGCTCAATAAGTGTTTTTCGTTTTTCAATCTTTAAAAACGGACTTATTTCTAACTCATCTTTCATTTTGTCGGCAGGATTTGGGTGTCTGTTTGTACCAAGAAGGATGATGTTTTCTGCATTAAAACCATCTTGCTCTTTAGCGGCACTTTCTTTAATTTTTCTTTGAATAATGCCTTCTTTCAGCTGGTGTAAGAATCCACCATTAGCTTCAATATCTTTAAAAAGATCTAAAGCCTTTTCTGCCAATTGCTCTGTTAAGCTTTCAATATAATAAGCACCATCGGTTGGGTTATTTACCTTATCAAAATAACTTTCGCTTTTTAATACTAATAGTTGATTACGAGCTATGCGCTCACCAAATTCATTTGGATTGTGATATAGACTATCGTAAGGAGCATTAGAAACTACATTGGCTCCACCCAAAACAGCACTCATACATTCTGTAGTGGTACGAAGCATATTTACATTATAGTCGTAAATGGTTTTGTTGCGTTTGCTTGGTGTTGCAATAATCTTGCAATCGGTGTTAACATGATATTCAGATGCAATTGTAGCCCATAATGATCTTAAAGCTCTAAGTTTTGAAATTTCGAAGAAATAGTTTGAACCAACAGCTACATTGAATGTTACTAGAAGCGATTGCTTTGCTTCACTCGAAAGAATTTTATCTAAATGATTAAGATATTCATTAGCGTGTGCTAGACTGTAGGCTAATTGTTGTACAATATTTGCACCTGCGTTTTGATAGAGGCTTAAATCAATAGAAAATTGATTAGTCGCTTTTACGATAGCTTCAAATTTAGAATGGTCATCTGTTAGGTTATTATACCAATTTCCTGTTTTGGCAAGGTTACCTATAATGTCTGTATGATAGTTTGCTTTAGGTTGAAGCTCCTCATTTAGATTGGATAAGAAACAGTATTTTATTTCAATAGAAATGGTTTCTAAATCTATATTTTGAAGTAAATCTTTTATAGAAATGTCTTCAGAATTAATTAAAAACAGAATACTTTCAGCGCCTCTTTCAATAGCATTTATAGCTTTAGCGTTAGCCTCTTTTGTGTCAATGACTTCTATGGTTTGACATATTTTCCATTCAGTCGCTTTGCTGGTAGATGTTTCTGCTAAGGTTTCAAACTCATCAGAATGATAAAAGGGTTTTACATCTATACCTTCGTTAGTTTTCCAGATAAGTGTGTCGTTATAGTCAGCACCTTTTAAATCTGCTTGTATTTTTTGTTTCCAGGCTTTTGAAGAAACTCCTTCAAAGCCTTTAAATAATGGCTTACTCATCTTTATCTTGTTTAGCTATGCTGTCTTCGTATTCTATAATAAAAATATCTTCGTCAGGCTTTTTCATATAATAATTTTCGCGTGCTGTACGCTCAATACCTTCTTCGGTACTTAAATCCTTAATGGCTTTATTGTCTTTGGCTATTTCGTTTTTGTAATGTTCTTTTTGGTATTCTAATTCTTCTATATCATTGTTTAACTCATGATGAAAGAGTAATGAGTGTGCATCAAAAAACAGCATCCATATTGCAAATACAATAAATACCAAAAGATAAATATTTTTAAATGGTTTTAAATATTTATGATTTAATATACCCATTATAAACGTTCGTTAATTATTGTTTTAACGATATCTACAGCAACAGTGTTGTATTTATTGTTAGGTATAATAAGATCTGCATATTCTTTCATTGGCTCAATAAACTGCTGGTGCATAGGTTTTAAAGTATTTTGGTATCTTGATAATACTTCGTCTATGTCTCTACCACGTTCAGAAATATCTCGCTTTAATCGACGAATTAAACGTTCATCAGAATCTGCGTGTACATATATTTTAATATCAAAAAGGTCTCTAATTTCTTTGTGAGATAATATAAGGATTCCTTCAACTATCATCACTTTTCTAGGCTTAGTTACTATAACATCTCCAGTGCGGTTGTGTTTTACAAAAGAATACACAGGTTGGTTTACGGATTTACCTTCTTTAAGTTCTTTGAGATGTTGTTGTAGTAATTCAAAATCTATAGATCTTGGGTGGTCAAAATTAATTTTCACCCGTTCTTCAAAACTTAAATGCGAAGTGTCTTTATAATAAGAATCTTGTGAGATAACACCAACTTGCCCTTCAGGAAGTTCTTTAAGAATTGTATTTACAACTGTGGTTTTACCACATCCTGTTCCGCCAGCAATTCCGATTATTAGCATTGTAGTTCTTAGATTAAATTAGTTATACAAAGTTAGCTAATTACATCTAGTTTTTAATAACTTTTATCACTTCCTTTAGCTGAATTAATTAGTTGTAATTATTTTTTTAAAAGTTATTGTTATAATTCTTAATATCAGCTATTTTTTAATCAGTTTTACAATTCCTAAATTTTCTATACCAACATATATATAACCATCTGGACCTTGCTCTACAGACCTTACTCTACCCAAACCATTAAGCAATTTTTCCTCTTTTATAACCTTGCCGTCTTTTAGAGTACACATATTTAAATATTGAAACCTTAATGAGCCTACTAATAAGTTTTCATTCCAATCACCATATTTGTCACTGTTAATAAAAGCCATGCCGCTTGGCGCAATAGACGGAACCCAATAATGTAAAGGCTGCTCCATACCTTTTTTTTCTGTTATTTCCGTAAATTTTGTTCCGCTGTAGTTAACACCATAACTAATTATGGGCCAACCATAATTTTTTCCAGCATTAATAATATTAATTTCGTCACCACCTTTTGGTCCGTGTTCATGTGTCCAAATTTTACCTGTTTTTGGATGTTTAACCATGCCTTGCGGATTTCTATGACCATAAGAATAAATGGCTTTTTTGGCATCAGAGATATTTGTGAATGGGTTATCTTCAGGAATAGAACCATCATCATTTATACGATAAATTTTTCCGCAATCTCTAGTAATGTCTTGTGGGTTAATATCTCTATCTCCTCTATCTCCAATAGAAAAGAATAAATGACCATTATTATCAAAAGCAAGTCGCGAGCCAAAATGTTGAACACGGTTAGAGTTGGGTTTGGCCTTGTATAATACTTTCCAATCTAAAAGTTTATTATTCTTAAATTTTGCACACGCTATTGTAGTGTTACCACCATCTTCATTGTCATCTGATGAAGCATAAGAGAAATAAACTAGATTATTGTCTTTATAGTTTGGATGAAGAATGATATCCATTAAGCCTCCCTGGCCATGTGCAAAAATTTCTGGTAAACCTGTTATTTCTGTTTTGATACCTTTTTTAAAATGAATTAATTTTCCTAATTTTTCTGTTATTAATATAGAATTGTCTGGTAGAAAAGTAAATCCCCAAGGAATATTTAAATCAGATACAATAACTTCATAACCATTTTCTTTATTTGTTGGGTTTTTATCTTGAGCACAGGTTAATGTGCAGATAAGAACTAGTGCAAAAACAGGTAGTTTTAATTTCATAATTAAAATGAGGTATTAAATCAATTCTTAAAGTTAGAAAAAATGTTGTTAGATTGTAAAGAAAAGCTCTATATTTGCAAACCTAAAATTGATAACCAAAATTTTCGGGGTGTAGCGTAGCCCGGTTATCGCGCCGCGTTTGGGACGCGGAGGTCGCAGGTTCGAATCCTGCCACCCCGACTTTTAACAGAAAAGCTTAGCATTTGCTAAGCTTTTTGTTTTTTGGCTTTATTCCATACACATTATTCTATAGTTTATCGATTATTTTGCTTATTCTGAATAATATTCATTTAGTTTAGCCTTATATAACTAGGTTAATATGTTAACATTTATTGTGCCGATAAAAAGTAAACAAGTTTCTGATAACTGGTCAGTTTTTTGTGAATTGGTAGAAAGAACATTTAAATCTATATGCAATCAAACAGATCAAAACTTTAAGTTAGTTGCGGTTTGTCACGAAATCCCAACAATAAATTTTACTCATAAAAATATTCATTACGTTCAGGTAGATTTTGAACCTCCTATTCGTAATAAATCAGAGAGTGATGAAAGTATTAATAAGCGTAGAGAGGTTGATAAAGGAAAAAAAATAGAGGTTGGTTCTCAGTATGCCAAAGAAAAATTTAATACAACTTATGTAATGATTGTAGACTCTGATGATTACGTAAGTAATCAAATTTCTAGTTTTGTTAATAGCAATAAAGAAGATATATCAGGATGGTATATAAAGAATGGTTATTTACATTTTGATGGAAAATCTTTTTTGTTTGCAACATTTAAGTTTAGCTATTTATGCGGAAGTTCTATTATAATAAAGCCCAAATTGTTAGACTATTTTTTTGAGGTAGATCCTATTTTATATTTTGATCATCGTCTAACAGAATTAAATAATCAGATAAAACTGATACCGCTTCCATTTTATGGAGGTATATATAGCATGGCAAATGGAGAAAACCATTTAATGAGTTTTTCAAACATTAAAAGGTTTAATAATCATAAAGGTTGGTTTTCTTCAGAAGGTATTATGAGAATATATAATAAATTAAAAAACTATAGATTTAGGTTTATAACAAAACGTATTAGTGAGGAATTCAATTTTTATAATTAGAAATCTCAGTTATAAATTTTACTACTCAACTCTAATATAATTTTCTGAATAAATTCTATTACCATCTTCATCGAGCTCTATTTGCTGAAATTTATTAGGATGTAGACCTAACTCAAAAACAAATTCTTTTTTTTCTGCAATCACTTCGTCCATAACAGCAGATCCAAAGTCTAATATTTCTGTAAGT
>NZ_JAOARH010000152.1 GCF_025210595.1 Winogradskyella sp. | reverse complement strand
GACATTTTACATTATACAGGTAACCCAAACCTAACGAACAAAACCTACAAAGATGAAGAGAATTATACTATATCTAATATTTTTAACTGTAGCAAAAAGCTTTAGTCAAGAATTAAATTTACCTGTTTGGACCCAATATTTAGCAGATAATGATTTTGTAATCTCACCAACATATGCTGGTATTGGTGATAATTTAAAAATTAGAGCCAATGGGTTAACACAATGGGTTGGTATTAAAGATGCTCCAGATAACCAATCAATATATGCAGATTTTAGAATTTCTAATCGCTCTGGGATAGGTGTTTCGGCTTATAATGATAAGAATGGTAATACACGCCAAAAAGGTATTAAATTATCTTTTGCTCATCATTTAATTTTAGATTGGCGATCTAAGCAATATTTATCTTTTGGGCTTTCATACAACATTAACAATTTTAGAATAGATATAGAAAACTTTAATACTACTTATGAAATTCCAATTCTAGATCCTGCTATTAATGGAGATAGAGCAGTAAATAATAATAACTTTGATGCTGGTTTACTATATAGATGGGATAATTTTTACTTAAGCTTTAATGCTAATAATATTATATCTAAAGATATCGCAGATTTTACTGGTGGTATAGAGCCTTCCTTGTTGTTGAATTATCAGATTTACTCAGGATATGTTTACACACCAAAACATAACAAGGATATAGAATTTGAACCGTCAGTATTCTTTCAATTCTTTGATAGTGATAATCGCTCTGCTACAGATATTAATTTTAAATATAGAAAGTTTAACAGAAATGGTGATTATTACTGGATTGGTGCTTCTTACCGTTTTTTAAACGATCAGTTTTTAGATCCGTTAAACCTTGGACCAATGGCTGGTATATTACACAACAAACTCTATTTTGCGTATTCTTACCAAGTAACAATTAATGATTTATCTGGTTTTAATACAGGTACTCATGTTATTACTATTGGTTTAAATCTTTTACAAAGCGCAAGTAATTGCCCTTGTACAAAAGGGACGAGTCAGAGTTATTATAGATTGTAAAAGCAAATAAACCGTTTTGCTATTAGAGAAAAGACCAAAATTGTAAACAATTAAAAAACAAAATATTTTTAAAAACAAAAAACCACGGAAAATCCGTGGTTTTTAAATTACTAACTATAAAACTACATGACTTCTATAAAATAGTCCATCATTTCTTCTTTAAGATCATAATGCAACTTAATATAAGTACGCATATCTTCTTTAAGCGTATGTTGCTCATTCTGGAGTCTACCATCTATATTTTCATTAAAATCTACATTTTGAATATTTGCCATTTTATTACGGCATCTGTGTAATAATTTTGAAATAGCATCTTTTTCTATCATTATACGATTTTGAAACACTTCTAATTTTTTTAGAGCAACAGGATCATCTATACGAGAAACAACTTCTTCTAATTTCTCTTGAAAAGTATCCATTTCGGTAAAGTGAAACCTTAACTCTCTTCTCCATGTTTCTATATTGAACTTTAAATCGCTTAAATACATTATTTTGCTTTGCATATCTTTTTCTGTTTATGTGGTTATTAATTCTTGTTCTTTTACTAATTCTTTTTGTATGTGATTTGGTACAGCTGAATAGCCTTTAAATTCTGAAGAATACGTAGCTCTACCTTGTGTTAATGAGCGCAATTGGCTAGAGAAATCGGTTAACTCTGCAGAAGGAATAGTACATTTAAGTATTTGATAATGTGCTTCTGTTTCTATTCCTTGAATAATAGCCCTTCTACTCTGCAGTTCGGTCATTACATTACCAACCATTTGCTCTGGCACTCTTAATGTCATTTGCTCTATTGGTTCTAAAAGCTTAGGGTTTGCGTTTAAAAAAGCTTCCTTAAATGCATGTGCTCCTGCAATTTTAAACGAAATATCATTAGAGTCTACCGCATGCATTTTACCATCGTACACCATAACTCTTACGTCTCTTATATAGGATTTAGTTAAAGGACCAGATTCCATTACTTCCAATATACCTTTCATTACTGCTGGTAAGTAGCGTTGATCTATAACACCACCAACAATACAGTTATAGAAAACTAACTTACCTTCCCAAGGTAATTCTACTACTTCTTTTCCTCTAATAGAAAAACCTTCTGGCTCTGGCATGCCTTCATAATAAGGCTCTATCTTTAAGTGCACTTGTCCAAATTGTCCAGATCCACCACTTTGCTTTTTGTGTCTATAATTAGCTGTTGCGCTTCTTTGTATAGTTTCTCTGTAAGATATTTTTGGTGCTTCAAAACGTGGCTTAACATTATAAATATTTTCTAAAAGCCAAGTTAACGTTGCTAAATGCAATTCGCCTTGTGTACCAACTAAAGTTTGATGTGTTTCGCTATTATAACTTAAATCTACTGTTAAATCTTGACTATGAATTCGTTTTAAAGCTTCACTCAGTTTTTCTTCCTCAGTTGTGTTGTCTGCAAATACAGCTTTTACTAATCTAGCTTGAGGGAACTTTATAGGTTTTATTGTACCAGCTTCTGCAGTTGTTGCTAAAGTATCATTAGTGTCTGTGTATTTTAGCTTCGTGGTGGCACCAATATCTCCTGTTGTTAGCTTTTGAACGGCATGCTTTTCTTTACCATCCATTATAAAGAGTTGGTTTAAAGTTTCACTCTCACCAGTTCTAGTGTTGTATAATTTATCATTTACATTTACTTCACCAGATTTTACTTTAAAAAATGTAATCTGTCCTAAACTTGGTTGATAAACTGTCTTAAATACAAACAAAGATGTATCTGCATCAACCTCAGGCTTTACTAGACCTCCTTCTAAAGTTTGCTCTGGTTTTAAATCTGCAGCTGCAGGAGCTACATTATCTATAAAGCCCATTAATCTACCTGTTCCCATATCTTTTAATGCTGATACACAGAATACAGGAAAGAAATCGTGATTTAACATGCCTAACTTAATACCTTTACGAAGCTCTTCTTCATTAAGCGTACCTTTTTCAAAGTAAAGCTCCATAAGTTCTTCATCATTTTCCGCAGCTTTTTCTACTAGCTCGTTATGAAGCTGATTGGCATATTCTAGTTGATCTTCTGGTATTGGCAATTTTTCTGGCTTACCACCTTCTGGACCAAATTTGTAACACTTCATCTTTAAGACATCAATAATACATTGGGCACCATCTATTGTTATAGGATATTGTACTAAAACAGCATTGCTACCTACCAGTTCTTTAAGACTTGTATAACTCTTCTCAAAATTAGCTTTTTCACTATCAATTTTATTGATTACAAAAAGTGTTGGCTTATGATATTTATCG
>NZ_JAOARH010000151.1 GCF_025210595.1 Winogradskyella sp. | reverse complement strand
TAATACTTCTAAATGTTCTGCTAACATTTCACCTTTATTATTGGTTTTAACTAACCTAACCTGTGCTCTTCCTATGCCTGTTAACGCTGCATTTTTGGAAATAGAATAGTGTGATTCAGCAGAAGTATAAAGCGTCATTTTGGTTGAAATGCCATTAGCTCTAATAGCTTCGTTTTTAGCATCTCTTGCCATAATTAAAGCCATCATATTACTCATAGATCCGCCAGGTGCAAATGTGCCATCGCTATCAGAATTATAACCAGCTAAAGCGCAAATGTTTTTTAAAACCTGTTTTTCAATACCTACTTGCGGACCAGCAACTTTATAGGTGTACATGCTATTGTTAAACATCACAGCAAGTAGATCGCCAAGTGTAGCTTTACCAATTCTTCCTCCAAATAATTGGTTAAAGAATGATTTTGAAGCTGTTTTTGGTGTACTTTTAATAATGTCTTTTAGGATAACAATTAAGTCGTCATCTACAAGACCTTCTGAGCTTAGTGATAAGTCTAATTTATTATAAAGAGTAGCTGTAGATATAGGTTTAGCTACTGGCTGATTAGTCTCTCCTAAAAGTAGCTGTTCGGCAAGTTCTATAAAAATATTAAGGTCGCTTTGCATTTGTTTCAATTAAGATTTTGAACAGAGTAAATTTATTTCTATTTTTCCATAAAAATCAATTATTTTTCAAATAAAAGTCCATTTAAGTGAGTTTAAATAAACTTGTAAATCAATTATCTGTATCACATAAAAAAGATTATAGTAAAATATTGAAAGAATTTGATTTTAGTTTAATCGATTTTAAGTCTATTGAGCATTGGAAACCTAATGCCTATACCCGAAATTGTTTTTATAGAGATTCATCTTTTGAGCTGATTTTAATTTGTTGGGACAAAGGAGTAAAAACTGCGATTCACGATCATGATGGCGAAGATTGTTGTGTGATGTTGTTAGAAGGTGAAATGGAGGAAGATTTTTATACCTTAAATGATAAAGGACAGTTGGTTTTTCAATCTACTAAAACCTTAAAAAAATACCAATTAACTCAAGCGGACAAAAATAATGGATTTCATAGGTTGAAAAATCAATTTAGCCAACGTGCCATGAGTCTTCATTTGTATGCTAATCCTATTGAAGAAAGTTTAACTTTAGATGAAGTTTCGGGGAAAATTATAAAAAAGAAGTTGAATTATAATAGCTACAAACCAATAGCTTTAACTGTAAATAATTAATTAGAGATATTTACAGAACTAGCTTCACCATAACCAATTAATCTGTCGTAGCGCGCACCAAGGTCTCTGTAATAGACTAAGACTTTATAGTCATTTTCGGTTTGCCAATAGTTACCACTAACAGCTCCTTCATCAATTTCATTTGTTTCGCTATCAACAACGACATATTTGTAATTATAAAAGCCTTGCTTTAGTCTAAAACTTACTTCGTATTTTCTGCTTTCAGTATTGTATTCCATTTTAGTAAGTGGTTCAATGGCATAAGCATTAAAGTTGCCATAAACATAAATGTCTTTATCTATGAGTTCGTCTTGTAATAAAGAAAAATGTACCATAGTGTAGTCGGCTTCTATGTCAGTGTTTATGCGATCTGCTGCTGTCACTTGAAAATTTCCGTTAAGGTCTGGATTGTAAGTGTAAGGTCTACCGTTTCTTGCAATGTTAGTGTAGAGGTAACTCTGATAAATATCTTTTAAGTCTATGAATTGTACGCCAACATTAGAGGTTCTTACATCTTTGTTTTCAAACCAAAAGAATTCGTTACCTCCCCAAAATGCAGATTCGGTGTCGTATCTGTAGATAAGTTCATTGCCTAGTGTGTATTGAGGTTTTAAATCGGAGATGCTAGTGTTAAGGTTGTTGTTTTGTATAATTAAAGTTTTAATGGTTTCAAGTGGGTTGTTAAAATTGATGCTATTTGTAGCAATCACAAGGTCTACAGATTGTTTTTCATTTATAACACTAACATCTCTAGAGCGTTTTACACGTGCGCCTACATTAACCAAATCTTCATAAACCATAAACTTTCTGCTAAACATTAATTCGTCATATTCATCGTAAATAGAAATCATGTAATTACCACTTTTTAAAAGCGCTCGTGTTTGAATATTTGGTATTTGTAATGTGTAATGCGAGTAAACTTGGTAGGTGTTAAATGAGTTTTCGTAAGTTAGAATACGTTGATTATCTAATCCTTTTAAATATTCAGCCTTAGCTAAAACCGAAGGAGTCCAATCAAAATTATAATGCTCAATAACGTAGTAAAAATCTTCTTCATTAGCATTAAGGGCGTCAAATTCTAAAAACAAACGTTCCCCTAATTTTAATACAGGTAGTTGCCCTTGTGTTGTATTGCTTTTAAATGTTATCGTTTTTATGAAATCTGGTGGGTTAACTTCTTCTGCCTGAGAAATTAATACAGATGGTAACATTAAAAGTAATAAAAGGCTATATAAGTTATTTTTCATTATTGGGTTGTGATTCTGAGGCATAAAGATAATCAAATTCTATGCCTTTATAAATCACTCTTATTTAAAATGAATATAAATAAAGCCGAGAGCTCTAATTTGAAAATAAATTACTCTTTAATTTGTAAATTTGCAGCGATTTTTAGAAATCGTTTTGAGATTTTTCTTAGTAAATAGGAAGGTGCAAATAGATTTCTTTTTAACTAATCTTTAAGTATATGTCAAAAGACATCAAAATTAAAAAGGGTTTAGATATAAAGCTAGTAGGTGAAGCTGAAAAAACTACCGAAAATGCTATTGTGAGCAATTTTTATTATATCAGACCTGAAGATTTCCACAGTATTATCCCAAAACTTGTTGCAAAAGAAGGTACACGTGTTAAAGCAGGTGAGACTTTGTTTTACAATAAAGACAATGAAGCGATGAAATTTGTATCTCCTGTTTCTGGAGAGATTACCGAGATACAGCGTGGACCAAGACGTCGTATCGATGCAATAAAAATTACTGCAGATAAGGAGCAAACGCATTTAGATCATGGTGAATTTGATTTATCTTCAGATGCTGAAAAAATAAAAGCTCATTTATTAGCATCTGGTTGTTGGGCTTTTATAAAGCAACGTCCTTACGATGTAGTTGCAAAAGCAGATAGTACACCAAAAGCTATTTTTATTTCAGGTTATGCAAGTGCGCCTTTAGCGGCAGATTTAGATTACACTCTAGCTGGCAAGGAAGCTGAATTGCAAGCAGCAGTTACAGCTTTGTCTAAGTTTACAGATGGAGGAGTGCATATCTCTGTAGGAAGTTCTAACTCTCCATTGGCTAATTTAGATAACGCTACTACTTACAAAATATCAGGCCCACATCCATCAGGTAATGTTGGTACTTTAATAAATAAAGTAAGTCCAATAAACAAAGGAGAAGTTGTTTGGACGGTAAATGCACAAGATTTAGTTATTATTGGTGAGCTTCTTTTAACAGGAAAGTTTAATGCTGAGCGTATTGTAGCTTTAGCTGGTTCTTCAGTTAAAAAGCCAAGATATTTTAGGACAAAGATAGGTTCTGAAGTAGCTACAATGGTATACGATAATGGCGTTGATAAAGATGGCAACGATAGAATTATTTCTGGAAATGTTTTAACAGGGAAAAAAGTAGCACCAGATGGAGCTTTAGATTACTACAGTAATGTAATTTCTGTGATTCCTGAAGGAGATGATTACGAATTCTTTGGATGGAATAAGCCTATTTTTAATAAGATATCTACTTCTAGAGCTTTAACCTTTTCTTGGTTGAACCCAAAGAAAAAATACGATCTTAATACAAATACTAATGGTGAACATAGAGCATTTGTTGTAACAGGAAGTTATGAAGAAGTATTTCCACTAGATATTTACCCAATGCAAATTCTAAAAGCTTGTATGTA
Organism: Winogradskyella sp.; assembly: GCF_025210595.1. GTDB lineage: Bacteria > Bacteroidota > Bacteroidia > Flavobacteriales > Flavobacteriaceae > Winogradskyella. The sequence continues at coordinate 11,319 of NZ_JAOARH010000151.1, read as the reverse complement.
TAAGGATTTAGACGAAATGGAAGCTTTAGGAATGTATGAAGTAGCTCCTGAAGATTTTGCATTAACAGAATTTATATGTGTGTCTAAACAACCACATCAAAAAATTATAAGAGAAGGCTTAGACTTAATGCTTAAAGAGATAGGATAATGGGTTTAAAACAAAATTTACACAATTTTAAAGAGAAAAATAAAGACAAGAAGTGGCTTCCTGGTTTTAATGCCCTTTTTACGTTTTTATATTTACCAAATGAGACTACTCATAATGGTACACATGTTAAAGCAGCAGACGATTTAAAGCGTACAATGAATATTGTAATCATGGCATTAATACCATGTTTAATATTTGGTATGTTTAATGCAGGTTATCAGCATCATTTAGCACAAGGCTTAATTGAATCTGCTGATGGCTTCTTTGGATCTACTTTCTGGACTATGGATAACCTAGTTATTGGACTTTGGAAAGTGTTACCATTAGTTGCAGTATCGTATGGAGTTGGTTTAGCAGTTGAATTTGTATTTGCTATAATCAAAGGACACGAAGTAGAAGAAGGTTACTTAGTAACAGGTATGTTAGTGCCATTAATTGTGCCAGTAGATATTCCGTTATGGATGTTAGCTGTGGCTGTAGTTTTTGGTGTTGTTATAGGTAAAGAAGTGTTTGGTGGTACTGGAATGAATATTCTTAATCCAGCATTAACAATTCGTGCCTTTTTATTCTTTGCTTATCCTACTTGGATGAGTGGTGATAAAGTTTGGATTCATGGAGCAAGAGAACGTGCAGATCAAATTGCAGAAGGAGCTCAACTAGACGCAATATCTGGTGAAACAATTTTAGGAGGTTTAGCACAGAATAAAGGTGTTTTAGGATATGAATGGTTAGATATGTTCTATGGTATTATTCCTGGATCTGTAGGTGAGACATCTACGTTATTAATCTTATTAGGTGGTTTGTTCTTAATCTTTACAAAAATAGGAAGTTGGAGAATTATGCTATCATCTGTTATTGGTGCATTAGTAATGGGCTTAATATTTAATTGGGTAGTTGACGCTAACATCATTACAGAATCAAGTAAGTTTTACGGATTAATGAGTACACCTACATGGCATCACTTATTAATTGGTGGATTTGCATTTGGTACAGTATTCATGGCAACAGATCCTGTAACAGCTTCTCAAACTAATAAAGGAAAGTGGATTTATGGATTCTTCGTTGGATTTATTTCTATCATGATTAGAGTATTCAACCCTGCATATCCAGAAGGTGTAATGCTTGCTATTTTATTAATGAATGTATTCGCACCAACTATTGACCACTACGTGGTACAAGGAAACGTGAAGAAGAGATTAAAACGTGCAAAAGTTAAAACAGCTTAGTGATGAGTAATAAGACAGATTCAAATACATATACAATACTATTTGCCATAGGAATGGTGGTAGTAGTAGGTTCTTTATTAGCGTTTGTAGCGTCATCATTAAGACCAAAAATTGACGAGAATAAACGTATAGAGAAACAACAAAACATCTTATATACGATGGGTGTTCACGAAAATGACGAAACTAGTGTTGCTTTTGTGGCAGATAATAAAGTAGGTGAGGAGTTTACCAAATACATTACAAAGCAATTAGTAATTACTAATGGTACTAATGTAAAAGAAGATGAGAATGCTTATTTAATTGATATTAAGAAAGAGCAGCAAAATGCTAAGGACGGTAAAGAAAGACAATTACCTTTATTTGTAGGGGAGAAAGATGGAAAGACATTCTATATTGCTCCAATTAGAGGTAAAGGACTTTGGGATGCAGTTTGGGCTTATGTTGCTATGGATGAGAATATGATAGTTCAAGGTGCTTATTTTGACCATAAAGGAGAAACAGCAGGTCTTGGAGCTAATATTAAAGAACGTTATTTTATGGATGATTTCATTGGTGAGCACTTGTTAAACGCTTCAGGCGATTTTGCTGGTATTGCTATATCTAAAGGTAATGGCGATCCATTAAATAATGATAAACAAGATAATGAGGTAGATGCAATTGCAGGTGCAACCATTACTGGAGATGGTGTAGCTGCAATGATTAAATCAGAGCTTAAATTATACGTACCTTATTTTAAAACATTAAAAAACTAGTAGTATATGGGACTTTTATCAAAAAAAGACGCGGCTTTAATTAAAGATCCATTAGCAGATAATAACCCAATTACTATACAAGTATTAGGTATCTGTTCTGCATTGGCAATTACAGCGCAATTAAAAGCATCTATTGTAATGACGATTTCTGTAATCTTCGTATTAGGTGTTGGTAATGTTGTAATCTCTTTAATAAGAAACATTATTCCTTCTAAAATTAGAATTATTGTGCAGTTAACTGTTGTTGCTGCTTTAGTAATTATAGTAGATCAGGTATTAAAAGCTTTCTCATATCAATTGAGTAAAGAACTTGGAGCTTTTATCGGATTAATTATTACAAACTGTATTATCATGGGGCGTTTTGAGGCTTTTGCTTTAGGAAACGGTCCTTGGAAATCTTTCTTAGATGGCGTTGGTAATGCACTTGGATATGGTGTTATTTTAATTATTGTTGGATTCTTTAGAGAGTTATTAGGATCTGGAACATTATTAGGATTTAAAGTATTAGGTGATCCAATTGCAAAAACAGGATTATATGCTATTGGCTATGAAAATAACGGATTTATGTTATTAGCACCAATGGCCTTAATCGTTGTTGGAATCATTATTTGGGTACAACGTAGTAAAAATAAAGCATTAATAGAGGATCACTAGAAAGAAGACTTACTATGGAACATTTAGAATTATTTTTTAAATCAATATTTATAGATAACATGGTATTTGCCACGTTCTTAGGAATGTGTTCATACCTAGCGATATCAAAGAAAGTATCAACATCAGTTGGTATGGGAGCAGCAGTAATCTTCGTATTATGTGTAACAGTTCCTGTAAACTGGTTGTTAGATCAATACATACTTCAACCTGGAGCTCTAGGAAGATGGTTGGGTGAAGAGTATGCTTCTTATGATTTAAGTTTCTTATCATTTATCATGTTTATTGCAACGATTGCAACCATGGTACAGTTGGTAGAAATTATTGTAGAAAAATTTGCACCTGCATTATATAACTCTTTAGGTATCTTTTTACCATTAATCGCTGTAAACTGTGCGATTTTAGGAGGATCTTTATTTATGCAGTCTCGTGAAATTCCAACAATTAGCTTAGCAGCAGTTTATGGATTAGGTTCTGGTATTGGATGGTTCTTAGCAATTTTAACGATTGCAGCTATTCGTGAAAAGATCAGATACTCTAACGTGCCACCTGCATTAAGAGGTCTAGGAATTACTTTTATTATCACTGGTTTAATGGCTATCGGATTTATGAGTTTCGGTGGAATGTTAACAGGTGGTGATGAAGAGAAAAAAGAAGAGACAAAAACGGCAATTGAGTCAAAGCTAGATGAGGAAGAGAAAGCCAATAAAAAAATAGCTGATAACACAATAAAAGGAATTGAATAACATGATATTAGCAGCAAGTACTTTAGGAACTATTCTAGCAACAGTAGCAGCGTTTTTAGTATTAACATTGCTTCTTGTAGGCTTATTATTATTTGTAAAACAAAAATTATCGCCTTCAGGTCCTGTTAAGATTACTATTAATGGTGAACGAGAGGTAGAGGTTGCTTCTGGTGGAACTTTATTGTCTACCTTAGGTAATGAAAAAATATTTTTACCATCTGCTTGTGGTGGTGGTGGAACTTGTATTCAGTGCGAGTGTCATGTAAATTCTGGTGGTGGAGAAGCTTTACCAACAGAAACTCCACATTTTTCTCGTAAAGAGTTACAGCATGGTGCGCGTTTAGCTTGCCAGGTTAAAGTAAAGCAGGATATGGATATTACCATTCCTGAAGAAATATTTGGTATTAAAAAGTGGGAAGCAGAAGTTGTCCGTAACTATAACGTAGCATCTTTTATTAAGGAATTCGTTGTACGTATTCCAGAAGATATGGATTACAAAGCTGGTGGTTATATTCAAATTGAAATTCCAGAATGTGAGATTAAATACTCTGATATTGATATTACTGCTCACCCAGAGGAACATGAAACACCAGACAAATTCCAAGCAGAGTGGGATAAATTTGGACTTTGGCCATTAGTTATGAAGAATGACGAAGTGGTTGAGCGTGCTTATTCGATGGCTTCTTATCCAGCAGAAGGACGCGATATTATGTTGAACGTTCGTATTGCTACGCCACCATGGGATCGTGCTAAGAATGGTTGGATGGATGTTAACCCAGGAGTAGCTTCATCTTATATTTTCTCAAGAAAACCTGGTGACAAAGTTGTGATTTCAGGACCTTATGGTGAATTCTTTATCAATGAATCTGATGCAGAAATGTTATATGTTGGTGGAGGAGCTGGTATGGCACCAATGCGTTCTCACTTATATCACTTATTCAAAACATTAGAAACAGGTAGAACAGTTACGTATTGGTACGGAGGACGTTCTAAGCGTGAGTTATTCTACTTAGAGCACTTCTATGAGTTAGAGCGTAAGTTCTCTAATTTTAAATTCTTCTTAGCTTTATCTGAGCCATTAGAAGAAGATAATTGGAAAGTGAAGAAAGATATTCATGATGCAGAAGGAGATGGTTTTGTTGGATTTATTCATAATTGTGTAATAGACAATTATTTAAGTAAGCATGATGCTCCAGAAGATATTGAACTTTATTTCTGTGGACCACCATTAATGAACCAAGCTGTTCAAAAAATGGGTGAAGATTTTGGTCTTGCAGATGAGAACATTAGATTTGATGACTTTGGAGGATAATCCCTAATGTTTCAATAATAAAAAAGTCCTACTTAGATGTTTTAATTTAAGTAGGATTTTGTTTTTATAACCGTTTAGTTGTTTATCTATTTTATGTAGAAAGAATTTACTTTGTATCTTTGCCTTTCTGAAATTAAAACTGGATGGAAACCAAAGTTGCTTCAAATATTTTACCAGAGCGCAAACCAAAATGGTTACGTGTTAAATTACCTACTGGTAAAAAATATACAGAGCTCCGAACACTTGTAGATAAGTATAAATTAAATACAATTTGTACTTCAGGAAGTTGCCCTAATATGGGTGAGTGTTGGGGGGAAGGTACAGCTACATTTATGATCTTAGGGAATGTTTGTACACGTTCTTGTGGGTTTTGCGGAGTGAAAACAGGACGACCAGATACTGTAGATTGGGATGAGCCAGAAAAAGTGGCACGTTCTATTAAGCTTATGAAAATAAAGCACGCTGTTTTAACCAGTGTAGATAGAGACGACCTTAAAGATATGGGGAGTATTATGTGGGCAGAAACAGTTAAGGCTGTTAGAAGAATGAATCCTGAAACTACTTTAGAAACTTTAATTCCAGACTTTCAAGGTGTTGAAAGGCATATAGACAGAATTGTTGATGTAGCACCTGAAGTAGTGTCTCACAATATCGAAACCGTTAGGCGATTAACTCGCGAAGTTAGAATACAAGCTAAATACGATAAGAGTTTAGGTGTTTTAAAATATCTAAAGCAGCAAGGCCAACGAAGAACAAAATCTGGTATCATGCTTGGTTTGGGTGAAACAAAAGAAGAGGTTAAGGCAACACTATACGACCTTAAAGAACACGATGTAGATGTTGTAACCGTTGGGCAATATCTTCAGCCTACAAAAAAGCATTTACCTGTTCAACGTTTTATAGATCCAGATGAGTTTCAGGAATATAAAGAAATAGGTATAGAACTTGGTTTTAGACACATAGAGAGTAGCGCACTTGTAAGATCTTCTTATAAAGCGCAAAAACACATTACCTAATGATTAAAGTTGCCATAAACGGATTTGGTAGAATTGGTCGTCGTGTGTTTAGGCTTGCACTTCAACATCCTCAAATAGAAATTGTTGCCATTAATGATTTGGCGGATGCCAAGACATTAAGTCATTTACTAAAGTATGATAGCATTCATGGTGTTTTAAATAATGTAGTATCATTTTACGATCATAATATTATAGTAGATGATGTTTCAATTCCGTTATACAATCAGTCGCATCCTAACTCAATAGACTGGAGTGGAGTTAATCCTGACTATGTTATTGAAGCTACAGGAAAATTTAAATCTAAGGCAGAGCTTCAGTATCATTTAACTAATGGAGCAAAACAAGTGATATTATCTGTTCCTCCTTTAGAAGAAAATATAAAAACTATTGTTTTAGGTGTTAACGAAGACAGTATTGATGGTACAGAGACAATAATATCAAATGCATCTTGTACTACAAATAATGCTGCTCCTATGATAGCATTAATAAAATCGCATTTTGGTATAAAACAAGCCTATATTACAACTGTACATTCCTATACTACAGACCAAAGTTTGCACGATCAACCACATAGAGACTTGAGAAGAGCAAGAGCAGCAGGTCAATCTATTGTGCCAACAACAACAGGAGCTGCAAAAGCTTTAACTAAAATTTTCCCAGACTTATCAGACGTTATTGGTGGTTGTGGTATTAGAGTACCTGTTGCTAATGGTTCTCTTACAGATATTACAATTAATGTAAAAAAGGATACTACTATTGGTGAGGTTAACGAAATTTTTAAAAAAGCATCAGAAACTTACTTAAAAGGTATAGTAGAATACACAGAAGATTCTATTGTATCTGTTGATATTGTTGGAAATCCACACTCTTGCATTTTCGATTCTCAAATGACTTCAGTTATCGGAAATATGGTGAAAATAGTGGGATGGTACGATAATGAAACAGGTTATAGCTCAAGAATTTTAGATTTAATTGGTAATTTATCGGATAAAAAAGCACTTTTGTCGAATAAATAATTATATTTGTTTAACTAAAGTGAGCTGAAATGTCCCGAATCAAATATTACATATTTGTTTTTTTAGCATGTTTTTATACTCTAATTTTCGCACAACAAGACGTTGTCGAAGATGTAGACATGCTTTCTATACGCCTTCAGGAGCGTATAGACCAAGCTAAGTTAGAAAGCAATAGAGGTGACTATTATCCTGCTTTAGCTAATCTTGATAAGGCTTTAGAAATTGCAATAAAAATAAAGGATAAGAAGCATCAAGGTGTCATTCATACCAAAATTGCAAAAGTTAGATATTTGGTCGGTGAAACAGATAAAGCAAACATATCAATTACTAATGCGATTCAACTTCAAAGAGAAATTAATGATTACGCAAACCTTGCTATTACGTATAATATAAAAGGGGTAATTCATAGCATTAAGGAAGAGTATGAAGATGCTTTGGATTACTATCATTCAGCCAAAAATTTATTCGAACAAGAAGAGCTAGAAGAATATATCTCTGAGGTAACTTTAAATGAAGCTAGAGTTTATATAGCTCTCGATAATTATGAAAAAGCTAAGGCTCAGCTAGAACAAACAATAATTATTGCTAAAAAGCACGAGCAAAGAAGAAGACTTAGTAGTGCTTTAATACAATCAGGGAAAGTGTCTAGTGCTTTAAATAATAACGACTTAGCTTTGTCTCAAGTAAAAGAAGGTTTATCAATTGCTAAAACGTATGATATTTTAGAAAATAAAAATGAAGCTTACATTGCCTTAAGCGATGTTTACAAAGCTAAAGGTGATTATAAGAATTCATATGAATATATAACAAAGCATATAAAGTTATCTGATTCTATATTAGATGTAAAGCGCGAAAATTTAGATCAGAGTATTTCTAGCCAATCAATTAATAAGTATAAAGATGCTCAAAATGCACAATTAAAAGAACAAATAGAAGAGGTAAGTGCAGAAAGTAACTTTACCAGAGTAACCACTATTTTAAGTATTGCACTAATTACAATTTTATCTTTGTTAACCTTATCGTTGTATAAAAACAATAATATTAGGCTAAACACCAACAATATGCTTCATAAAAAAAATGATGAACTTATTGTAGCTAAAGAAAAGGCTGAGTTAGCCTCAAAAACTAAAGCCAATTTTTTATCAACGGTTACGCATGAGTTAAGAACTCCGCTTTACGCTGTTACCGGTTTAACTAATATGTTATTAGATGAAGATCCAAAAGAGCATCAAAAACCGCATTTAAAATCATTAAAGTTTTCAGGTGATTATCTATTGACTTTTATTAACGATATATTACAAATTAATAAGATCGAAGCTAATAAGGTAGAATTAGATCCTGAAATATTCAATCTTAAAAATAAAATAGAAAATGTAATGTCTGCTTTAGCAAATTCGGCTAAGGATAATGGCACTAAATTACATTTTGACTATGAAGATGGATTGCCAGAAGCCTATAATGGCGATCAATTAAAAATTTCCCAAATCTTAATTAACCTACTGGGAAATGCTATTAAATTTACAAAAGATGGTGACATTTGGGTAAGAGCATACAAAATTGACCAAAAAGACAAAATGTACACCTTGCGTTTTGAAATAGAAGATAATGGCATTGGTATTACAAAAGAAAAGCAAGACCAAATGTTTGAGAGCTTCTCACAAGGTTCTGTACAGATTAATCGTAAGTATGGAGGAACAGGTCTTGGTTTATCTATTGTAAAAGGGCTTATAAAAATTCTAAAAGGGAAAATCTACTTAAAGAGTGATTTAGGTAAAGGCACAACATTCTTCTTTGAAATACCTTTAGAAAAAGCTAAAAAAGCTGATACACCAAAAGTGGTTGAAACTAAAAAACCAAATAAGATGGAAGATTTAGATTTAACAGATGTTAAGATTTTAATTGTAGAGGATAACAAGATCAACCAGATGATTACTAAGAAAATCCTCAATAAAATGGGACTTTATTGCGATGTTGTAGATAACGGTGAAGCTGCTGTGGAGCAAGTTAAAACAACAGAATACAACATGGTTTTAATGGATATTCATATGCCAGGAATAAGTGGTTTAGAAGCAACTAAAATCATTAGAACATTTAATAAAGACTTAGTGATATTTGCATTAACTGCAGTAACATTAGAGGACAAAATGCATGAGTTTGGTGAAGCAGGATTTAACGATATTATTTCTAAACCATTTAAGCAAGAAGATTTTGAAAGTAAGTTATATGATGTACTTTCTGGTAAAGAAGTTGTTTCAAGCTTCTTCTAATCTACAAATGCTTTAATAGCTTTATCAAACATTTCCTTTTTATCAATCATTAATTCTATTGGAATATAGAATAAGTTAGGCTCTAAGTTTTCATTATCAGATAGCCTAACATAGTCTTTTTCGGTTGTAACAATAAAATCTTTCTTGGCCAAAATCTCAATATCATCAGGTTTAAAACTATAATGATCAGGATATTCTAGATGTTCAAATTTTAATCCTTTATGTTTTAAAAAATCTACCAATGGTTTTGCATTAGCAATACCAGAAACTAAAGTAAACTCAGGAAGAGCACTCAGCTCTAATTCTTTTTGTTTAGAAATAGCTCTTTCAGGGTAGCTTATATGGCTAAAAAAGATCTTTTGATGAGGCTTTAAATTAAGTTTTAATCCTATTTCGGTTTTTTCAGCCTCAGAAATGTTTTTAGGACATTTTGTTACAACGATAATATCTGCTCTACTTGCGCCAGATCGAGGTTCTCTCAAATTACCAGTAGGTAAAACAATGTCATCACAATAGAGTTTGTAATAGGCAGTCAGTAAAATATTTAGTCCAGCTTTTACTTTTCGATGCTGATAAGCGTCATCTAATAAAATGACTTCAGGTGGTTTATTTAAAGACAAAAGTTCTTTAATACCATTTTGACGACTACCGTCTACAGCAACATTAATGTTTTTAAATTTTTTAAATATTTGAAAAGGCTCGTCACCAATCGTGTCTGAAGTTGCCTCTTCATCGCCTAAAACAAAACCTTCAGTAATTCTTTTGTAACCTCTACTTAATGTGGCGATTGGTTTTTCGTCTTTTAGAAGTCTAATCAAATATTCAATCATAGGAGTTTTTCCAGTGCCACCTGTGCTAAGGTTACCAACACAAATTATAGGGAAATCATAAGATTTTGACGACTTTAAACCTTTATCGTACAACCAATTTCTAAACATAGTTATGACGTAGTAAATGGGTACAACAGGAAACAATATAATTCGGATAAATTTCATGTGCTTTTATTCTTAACTTTTTTGAGTCATCGTCTTAAGCATCAGTAGGATAACAATGTAATTTGAATGCTGATGTTTTATAGTACTAAAGTATGCTATTTTTTACTTGTGTCCGAGTAAAAATCAATGATTTGATGAAAAATTATCAACCTATGTTTTCAGTCTTTTTAGCTGATTTTTTAGTGAGTTTATGTTTTAATTTTAGTAGTAAAAAACGATTCGAAAAACTTAACTAAAAGATATAGATGATTTAATCAGACATTAATGACTATTTTTGAAGCAAATAATATACATATGACTGTTCAAGATGTAATTAATCAACTACACGATTTGGCTCCTTTAAGCTATGCGGAAGATTTTGATAATGTAGGTCTTTTGGTAGGTGATAAAAATCAATCTGTCTCAGGTGTTCTGGTAACTTTAGATACTCTAGAGGAGGTGGTTGATGAAGCTATAGATAATAATTGCAACCTTATTGTAAGTTTTCATCCAATCATATTTAAAGGCTTAAAAAAACTAACAGGTAAAACTTATGTAGAGCGTGTTGTTATTAAAGCAATTCAAAACAATATTGCTATTTTTTCTATTCACACAGCTTTAGATAATGCCATGCAAGGTGTTAATTCTATTATTTGTGATCAATTAGTTTTATTGAATAAGAAGATTTTAATTCCTCAATCAGGTACATTAAAAAAGCTTCAAACTTATGTACCTAAAGCAAATGCAGAGGAATTACGAACAGCGTTATTTAATACTGGTGCTGGTAATATTGGTAATTATGATTCTTGTAGTTTTAATATTGAAGGGGAAGGGACTTACAAAGGTAACGAGCTCTCAAATCCTGCTATTGGTGAAAAAGGTGAATTACATACTGAGAACGAAACAGCTGTTTCAGTAGTTTTTAAAAGACATCTACAGTCTAGCGTTGTAAAAGCACTTTTAAATGCGCACCCTTATGAAGAAGTTGCTTACGAAATTACAACTCTAGATAATACCAATCCTTATATAGGAATGGGTATGATTGGCGAATTATCAGAAGCCATGGAAGCGCAAGCATGCCTTGAGTATGTTAAAGAAAAAATGAATACTAATTGTGTTAGGCATTCAAAATTATTAGGCAAGCCCATTAAGAAAATAGCAGTTCTAGGAGGTTCGGGTAGCTTTGCTATAGGAGCTGCAAAAGCTTCAGG
>NZ_JAOARH010000150.1 GCF_025210595.1 Winogradskyella sp. | reverse complement strand
TGTGTCCTGGTGAACCACCTTTAATGAGCATGTCGCCAATTTTTAAATCCTTTGCTTTTATAGATTCTAATTCGTTAAATAAAGATAAAGTGCCAGAATAGGTATAGATTAAATTTAAGAACTTATAGAAATTAGTTTTTGAATGATCTGCACTTGCTGTTTTGTGAAAACTAACACGGTTTCCTTTAATTTTTGGCCTATAACCTTCAGCATATTTTTTCCAAGAACAATAATGGCCAGAGGTAAAATTAAATCCGATTTCATTTTTTCTATTGTTATCCCATAGGTATTCGCTGCGTATTCTTATAAGCGCATCAGCACATTGTTGTAAACCGTTTTTAGGAACAGGAACTTCTAAAATTCCTATATGTCCACCTTGCCAGAAATATTCAGAATTGTCATAATTAATAATTTTACTTCCGAAAGGTTTTAGCTTGTAGTGTCTAAGATAATCTTCAAAACTTCCTTTAGGATATGCAGCGCGTTTATATCCTTTAGGAATATTGACTCTAGATTTTATGGTTAAGCTATCCTTATTGATTAAACTAGGTGTTTCAATAATGGCAGTAGCAGTTTCTATGGCCTTTTCAATAGGTTTAAATTGAAATGCAAAGAATACTAAACCAATGATGAATAAAAGGAGTATTATTTTTTTCATTTATTTAAATTTTGTCAAAAACCTATGGTTCATTTATTTAATTGTTTCGGTGGGTAATGAACATTGCCTGCCAAATGCCCATTATGGGCTTTCATAAGATTTAAAACGATAAAAAATGTTATTTTGTTATGTTGATTTTCAATTTATGTTACTTTAGTAGTGTTATGAAACAAAATCTTTTATGTCTGCTGTTGGGTGTTTTTTTACTTTCTGTATTGAATTGTAAAAGTACATCGCACTTGCCAGATCCTTTAGAAGCTGGTTGGAAAGGCAAATCTGTTTGCAAGGTCTTAGAAGAAAATAAAGACTTACGTGTGCTAAAATGTGTGTTTCCTCCAAATGTTGGGCACGAAAAGCATTATCATAATCCGCACTTTGGTTATACGCTTTCTGGCAGCAAATTTAGAATTACTGATACCAAAGGAACACGAGAAGTTGATGTGCCTAAAGGTTATAGTTTTTCAAAAGACAAAATCACAGAACACAAAGTGCTTAATATAGGTGAAACAACAGCTGAGTTTTTAATTATAGAGTATAAATAAGTCTTTGTTATTTTATAATATAGTGAGATACCATACACTGAAACCTATTAAAAATAGTATTCCCATCCACGATAAAATATGAAGAAACAAGCTTGGCCTCCAAGCTTTTGGTGTGTGCTTGCTAGAAATTAACTTGTAATTAATAGCAGCATAAAAAGGTGCTGTAATAAACGATAGTATTGTAGCTGTTTTAATGAGTAAGCCCATTTCTGAGGCAAACCCAAAGAAGATAAATATTGTACCAAAAGTTAAAATTAAAATCCAGTATAAATAGCCGTTATTATTGGTCTTATTATAAAGTATATCCAAACTTTTAGACATGGCTCTTGGTGAGGCATCTAAAGTTGTAATTGTGGTGCTAAACATAGTTGTAAAAGCTGCAATACCAATAATAATCTTTGCCCAGTCACCTAAGCTTTTTGTATATAGATTAATAAGTTGATTAGAAAATACACCAGCTTTATTGCTAAAAGTGTCGTCGGTATTAAACATGACAAAATAGCCCAAGCAAACAAATGCTATACCAAGAACTATAGCTCCAATAAAACCTATGTTAAAATCGAATAATGCGTTTTTTGGAGAAAACGAGCTGTCGTCCTTTTTCTTTTCTATAGCCCAAATAGAATGCCATACAGAAATATCTAATGGAGCAGGCATCCAACCCATAAAGGCGATTAAAAAAGCAATTTCTATTTTGTTTTCTGGAAAAATCTGAGTGAATGAGAGTGCTTTGTCAAATTCTGTATATGCAAAGCAGACAGCAAATAATGTGCTTATTGTAAGTGTTATAATGATTACTTTAATGAGCTTGTCTAAAGTGCTGTACTTTCCTAAAAAAAGAATGAATAAACAAACGAGTAATATAATGATTGTCCATATCTCAACGCTGCTAATGCTATCTATGCCAAAATTTAAAAAGCTAATGTCACCAAATAACGAATTTGCCAAACCTGCAGTAACTATAGTTACGGCTGTTTGTATGGTAAACATGGTTGCTAGGTTTAGAATAAAGTAAATAATTAAGATGCTTTTTCCTAGTTTACGATAGCCTTCTAGTAAACTTTCGCCTGTTGCAGAAGCATACCTTGGCCCAAATTGAAAGAAAGGATATTTAAATAAGTTAACTAGTAACAATGCCCAAAGTAATCCTAAGCCAAAGTCTGCACCAGCTCTTGTAGATTGTACTAAATGTGATACACCAATGGCAGCACCAGCAAAAAGTAAACCTGGTCCTAATTTTTTAAATTTAGATAACATTATGTTTTGGTAATAATAGCAGCTAAAAGCTTTTTTGCTCTTAACAGTTTTACCTTAACATTATTGATAGGTTCTTTAAGCTCATCAGATATTTCCTTGTAGCTCAATTCTTGAAAATACCTTAAGTTAATTACTTGTTGATAATGAGGCTTAAGTTTTTTTATGTCTTTAAGTAACTTGGCAAGATTCTGCTCTGTAATAATCTTATCTTCTGGAGTAGGAGAGTCATCAATAATTTCGAGATAACTATCTTCATTATCCTTAGATGTATTTCGGATTGATTTTTTTTGCTTTCTAACTAAATCTATATGAATATTTTTAGAAATAGTAATTAGCCAAGTTTTAAATTTATAGTCTTCCTTATAGGTGTTAATCTTATCAAAAGCTTTAGAAAATGTTTGAATAGTGATATCTTCAGCATCGTTTTCGTTTTGGGTACGTTTTAATTGAAAAGCATAGACGTCATTCCAAAATGTATCCAGGAGAAAGTTGAACGCAATCTGGTCATTCTCTTTGGCTTTATTTATTGCGTCATTTATTTCCAATGCTTTGGTGTAGATATTAGGTTAGCAATAAATATACTTAATTGCGTACTAATTAAAAATATTTCTAGAAAAGGAGCGAAAAATACAAGATTAACTTCGTCTAATTTTTTAGCCGTAAGTCCAAAACTTAAAAGTTGAATTATAAATCGCAAAGCAATTAGTGATATTACCCATTTAAAATCATAGCTTAAGACCAAAAGTAATATTCCGAAAATCCAGAACAATAATTGTGAAGTGTAAAATAAACCTAATAAAAATTTGTGCTTAGTTTTATAAAAGCTTGAAGTACTTATATGTCTACGTTTTTGTATAATCCAATCTTTAAAAGATGTTTTTGGCTCAGAAATAGTAAAGCTTTCATTAGAAACACATAGTGCAGTATTCTTACTATTGGCAATTTCATTTATAAATAAATCATCATCACCAGATTTTATCTTCATGTGACTGTTAAAGCCATTATTATTAAAAAATAACTCTTTTCTATATGCCATATTTCTGCCAACTCCCATATACGGTAATCCTAATTTTGCATAAGAAAAATATTGTAATGCAGTTACTACGGTTTCAAAACGAATAAGTAGATTTAATAACGAAAATTTCTTTTTAGCGTAACCGCCATAGCCTAATACAATAGCTTTTTGGTTAGAGAATTTACTGCTTATGTGTGATAACCATTTGTTAGAGTTTGGTTTGCAATCAGCATCAGTAAACACTAAAAAATCTTGCGTTGAGGCTTTTATGCCTAAGGTTAATGCATATTTTTTGTTTCCCCAAAAAGCTTCATTAGATTTTACATCTACAATTTTAATGTTGTTGTGTTTGCTTTCAAAATCTTTCATTACTTCTAATGTGTCATCAGAAGAGCTGTCATTGACCAGAACAACTTCAAAATTGGAGTAATCTTGCTCTAATATATATCTAAGATTCTTTTTTAAGTTATCAGCTTCGTTTTTAGCACAAATAATAACTGATAGTGGAATGTGCTTTTTTAAACGAGTCTCTGTACGCTTAATAGAAAAAGAAAAAAGAAAAGCTAAATAATAAATAACCTGAATGCCAACAATGACTATAAAAGTCCAAAACAATATAGTGGCAATATCCATTAAAATCTACGAGTGTTGAGGGTCGTTGCAGTCTTTAAATTGGTCTGGAGTTTTTCCACAAAATCCACAAGCTTCTCCTTCTTTATTTAACACTGGGTTTTGACTAGCACAAGTACCAGCAAACTTACCATCTTTTTTTGCCCAAAGCTTTATAGATATACCAGCAATAGCTACAGCTAACATTCCAAGAGTGAGAAGAAATAATTTCATGTGTATTGTAATACTTAAAAATTTATGCAAAGATAATGCTTTTACATTTATTTTTACTCTTATTTGATTGTGACTTAATCTTATAAACTATGTGCTATAAATTATAAGAAACTATAATAGTTAGTATTATTCATAAATCATTATTTGAAAAAGAATACGCTTTTAAAATTTTGAATAAAAAGAAGCTTTTTCAAAAAACAAAACCTAACATTATGAAACAATTTCACAATGGTAGGTTTTGTTTTCTAACAAGTGCCTGTGTTTAGCGAGGTCGAAGTTTAATAATCTTATTTTTCTCTTAAAGTAATTTCTGCAACTTCAGTATTATTTTCATTAGCGTGGTCACCTTTTGTACCTATTTTAATACTTAAAGCTAATGCATCTTCCATATACGGAATTGTCTTCAGTTTATTTCGGTCAGATTCATTTAGGATGCCTAGATTAACCATTCTGTCTTGTAATTCTGCCCAAATCTGATAATGCTGATCTTCAGGTAGCTCAGGTAGTTTAATAACATCTAATACCGATGTTTTATCTACTGGGTTAATATAGGCTACGGTTTTAAGATCCTTTGCGCGCTCATTACCGTTAATAACATATTTTAGAGCATCAGGATGGTTTAATTTACTTAACTCCTTAGCTAACTCAGTTAGCTTTGCATTGTTTTTTTCTATATCGCTTCTTAAATCAAAAATTTCATCTACAACAATGTTGTTTTCATCCAATAAGCTTAGGTTTTTTTGATATAAGAAAAATGTTGTTGCTGCAAATAAAACGGCTGCTGCACTAGCGGCAATACTATACCAAGGAATTTTTTTGTGTTGTACTAATTGAATAACTTTAGTGTCTTTAGTTTCATCTAAAGCATCTAAAATATTTCCTAATATATGATTAGGTACATCTACTGCACCTGCTTTGGCGATAAGCTCTAAGTTATTCTGAAGTTTTTCGTAAGCTTCTGCTGCTTCAGGATAATTGTTTATGTAAAATTCTACTTCTTTAGTTTCTTCATAAGAAGTTTCGCCTACTAAATATTTATTGAGTAAGTTAGAATTTAAAAAGCTATGTAATTTTGTTTCCATATCTATATTATTTATGGATTGTAAACTTTTTTTAGTTCTCGTAACCCTATTTTTAATCTCGATTTAATTGTGCCAAGCGGAATATTTAATTCGTCACTTGCCTCTTGTTGTGTCATGCCTTCAAAAAATAAAGCTTTAAGCACAATTTGATACTTTTCTTCGAGTCGTCCAACATGCTCTTTAATATCCAAGACATCTTGGTTTAAATTGCTTGAAGGTAAGATATATACGTTTGAAGTGTCTATTTGGACTTCTTTTTGATATCGATTATTAAAACTTCGTAGTTTATCTATTGCTGTATTTCTGGCAATTCTAAATAACCAGGTAAATAGTTTTGCTTTACTAGAATCGTATTTGTGAGCATTTTTCCAAACCTTAATAAAGGTTTCTTGTAGAGCGTCTTGAGCGACTTCTTCGTTAATTGTAATTTTTAAAATAACACCATATAAGCTATTGGAATAATTTTCGTACAGTAGATTTAAAGCACGCTTATCTCCCGTTTTAAGAAAATCAATTATTTTTTGCTCTGTTGGTGTAGCTTTCAAAATATTAAAATATTAATTATCTGGCTTTTATGACATCCAAAAAGGATTTGTTAACGTAAATATACTTAAATACATTATATTAATTATAAGGTGTTTAAGATTAAAAATCTTAGAATAATTCTCTTCCAAAGAGATTGGTTAATAGCATTTTAAAAAAGATTATTCTAAATTCAAAAGTCGTGATTTACATTACGGCTTTTGTTTTAAATTATATTTACTTCAGTTTCTATAGTGATATTAAATAATCTTTTAATCGTTTTCTGAATTAATTGTGCTAATTGAAAAATGTCATTTCCTTTGGCATTGCCATAATTAACTAAAACCAGAGCTTGTTTATTGTGTACGCCATAATCATTAAAACGTTTTCCTTTAAAACCAGCTTTTTCTATAAGCCAACCAGCAGGTACTTTTATCTTTGTGTCCGAAACCTTGTATGATGGTACGTCTGGGAAGTTTTCCTGCAATTTTTTAAATTGGTCTATTGAGATAATAGGATTTTTAAAAAAACTACCACTATTACCTATCTCTTTAGGGTCTGGCAATTTACTCTGTCTAATAGCAATTACAGCTTTTGAAACTTCTTGAATTGTAGGTTCTGTAATATTAAAATGCTCTAATTGTTGCTTTATGGCACCATAATCTGTATGAAGTTTATGATTGGTTTTTGTTAACTCAAAAGTTACGCTTGTAATAATATATTCCCCTTTTAAATCTTGTTTAAAAACGGATTCTCTATACCCAAACTTACACTCATTTTTTGTGAAAGTTTTAGTATTCTGATCAGCGATGTTGATAGCATCACAACTCATAAAAACATCTTTTAATTCTACACCATAAGCTCCAATATTTTGTATAGGTGATGTGCCAACATTGCCAGGAATTAAGGACAGGTTTTCTACACCACCATAATTATGCTCTAAACACCAAAGCACAAACTGATGCCAGTTTTCGCCAGCCATGGCTTTAACTGTAACCTTGTTTTCAGTTTCGTCAATGACTTTAATACCTTTTAAATTAATATGAAGTACTAAAGCCTCAATGTCTTTGGTGAGTAGCATATTGCTGCCACCACCTAAAATAAATAAAGGGTTGCCATTTTGGGTTTTTAAAGTTTGTATAAGCGTTTCTACTGTAGATATGTTACAATAAGAAGCCGCCTTTGCATCAATGCCAAAGGTGTTAAAAGGTTGTAATGAAACATTCTTTTCTATGGTCATTAGTCTTTATAAACTTTTAATGCTTCAGATATAATTTTTACCGCTTTTTTAAGACTATCTTCATTTAATACATACGCGATTCTTATTTGGTTTAGACCAACACCAGGAGTAGAGTAAAAACCAGCTGCTGGTGCAACCATAACAGTGCTATTGTCATAATCGAAAGACTCTAATAGCCAACGTGCAAAATCATCTGAATTCTTTACAGGTAATTCTGCAATACAATAAAACGCTCCATTTGGTTTAGCAACTTTAACACCAGGAATGTTTTCTAAACCTTCAATTAAGATATTTCTTCGTTTTACATATTCTTTGGTTACATCATCAAAATAGCTTTGTGGTGTGTCTAAAGCAGCTTCACTTGCTATTTGTGCTAAAGTCGGAGGGCTTAATCTTGCTTGAGCAAATTTTAAAGCAGTTTTAATAACATCTTTGTTTCTTGAAACTAAATATCCTATACGAGCTCCACACATACTATAACGTTTAGATACTGAATCTATAACTATAGTGTGTTCATCTAAGCCAGACTTTTGAAGGATAGAATAATGTTCAATATCATCGTAAACAAATTCTCTATAAACTTCGTCAGCAATTAAAAATAAATCGTGCTTTTTTACAATGGCAGCCAATTTATCTATCTCTTCTTTAGAATATAAATAACCTGTAGGATTACCAGGATTACATATAAGGATAGCTTTAGTTTTTGGTGTAATTAACTTCTCAAATTCTTCAATAGAAGGTAAAGCAAAATTATTTTCAATCTTAGATATTACCGGAACAACATTAACACTAGAAGCTGTTGAGAATCCGTTGTAATTTGCATAAAATGGCTCTGGAATAATAATTTCATCATCTTCGTCCATAATACTTCCAAAAGCAAATAGTAAAGCTTCACTACCACCAGTAGTAACTATAATGTCGTTGTGGCTAACTTCTATGTCGTTACGAGAATAGTATTCTGCTATTTTTTTTCTATAGGTTTCAGAGCCTTCAGATCTAGAATAAGCCAAAATATCTAAATCACTTGCTTTTATAGCATCTAACGCTACTGTTGGTGTTTTTATGTCTGGCTGACCAATGTTGAGATAATATACAGTTTTTCCTTGTTTGTGAGCTTCTTCAGCATAAGGGACCAATTTTCTAATTGGTGACTCTGGCATATTTATACCTTTATTTGAGATTTTTGGCATGATAAAAAAATTAAAATGCTAAGTTCTGAAATTTCTTAAAGTTTCTGTAAAAAATAGCGTTTAAAATAATTAGTTTAAGAAAGATTTGTAAATTCAGTTAAAACTAAGTCTTAATTGAAAAAACATTTTTGGCATATAATCATACTTTTTTTATGTTTTAATTGTTGCTTTTTGTGTGCCCAAGGTGGCTTTTTTCTTAAAAATGATGTTAGCCAAAAAATAAGCTTTGAGTTTGCTGCAAATCTTATAATTATTCCTGTAGAAATTAATGGCGTAGAGTTATCTTTTGTGTTAGATACTGGTGTTAGCAAGCCTATTTTATTTAATTTAAACGAGAATGATTCTCTAGATTTAAAAAACACAAAGACATTTTTTTTACATGGATTAGGTGCTGATGGAAAGATAGAAGCTTTAAAGTCTAGCCATAATAAACTAAAGATAGGTGATGCTTTAGATCATAACCAAGATTTGTATGTGGTTTTTGATACGTCTATAAACTTTACGCCACGTTTAGGAATTGTTGTTCATGGCATTATTGGTTATGATGTTTTTAAAGATTTTATTGTTGAAATTAATTACAGTTCAAAATTTATAAGACTGCATAAGCCTGAAGCATTTAAGCCTAAGAAATCTAAAAAATGGAAAACTATTCCTATTGAAATTCATAAAAAAAAGCCTTACTTAGATGCAGATATTATACTTAACAATGAAGAGCAAGATGTGAAATTACTTATAGATACAGGTAGTAGTGATGCTTTGTGGTTGTTTGAAGATAAGAAGCAAGGCTTAGTGCCTAATGATTCGCTTTTTTTTATTGACTATTTGGGTAAAGGATTAAGTGGCTCTGTATATGGTAAGAGATCTAAAGTAAGTAATTTTAGACTTAATGACTTTAGTTTAGATAACGTAAATGTTGCTTATCCAGATTCAGTGTCTATTGACGTTAATAGAATTTATAAGGACAGAAATGGTAGTGTAGGAGGTGATGTGCTAAAGCGTTTTAACTTGTTTTTTGATTATAAGAATGAAAGATTACATTTTAAAAAAAACGGCTATTTTAAAAAGCCATTTACTTATAATAATAGTGGAATTGTTTTAGAGCATAATGGTACTATGTTTGTAAAAGAGCAAATTAATTTACCAAAAAGTGATGATTACAGAGATGATAATAATATAAACTCAATAAAGGTAGATTTGTCCATTAGTCATAGAATGGTGCTAAAACCAATTTATAGAGTGGTAGAGTTACGTAAATCTTCAAATGCTTATGCGGTAGGTCTAAGAGTAGATGATATTTTACTTAGTGTTAATGGTAAAGAAGTTTATGATTTAAAATTGGCTGAAATCAATGAGGTTTTTCATGGAAAAACAGGTAAGAATGTATGGTTGAAAATTGAGCGTTATGGAAAGACAATGTTTTTTAAATTTAAATTAGATAATGCCTTTAAAAAAAATAAGCCCTCAAATTGAGAGCTTATTTTATTAAAATATTGTAATTGAAATCTACTGTTCAATCATACTTTTTTCTTTCTTTTCTAAAACACTAGTTTTACTTGGGTCTATCACTAAGCCTTTAATTTTAAGTGCTACAGTTGGAGTTTCAGCGTTAGAGAAAACTGTAATTGTTTTTCTAATTGGATTCACTCTTTTTGTATCGTACTTTACTTCAATTTCGCCAGTTTCACCAGGCATAATTGGTCCTTTTGGTTTTTTAGGAACGGTACAACCACATGTAGATTTTACATTAGAAATAACCAAAGGGGCATTACCTGTATTAGTGAATTCAAAAGTTCTTACACCATTAGATCCTTTTTCAATGGTTCCGTAATCAATAACAGTGGTTTTAAATTCTATTTTAGCTACTTGCTTCTCTTGGGCAGAAACTCCCAAACTCATTAAACCTACAAATAGAATTGCTATTAAATTTTTCATCATTTTAGTTTTAAATTGATACTTCCAAAACTACTTACTTTTTTACTTTCATCAAAATTAATTAGTTGTAATGCATAGTATTTAACAGTATTTCGAGTATATGTCTACATAAAGTGGTCTAATTATTTTTCAAAAAAAGAAATATAAGTACTTTTGTCAGTTACTTAGCAAAAACGATACCAAATATGGAAATCCCATCAAAATATAATGCATTATCAGTAGAGAAAAAGTGGTACGACTACTGGATGGAGCACAACTATTTTAATTCTACACCAGACGAAAGAGAACCATACACCATTGTAATACCACCACCGAACGTTACAGGAATATTGCATATGGGTCATATGTTAAACAATACTATACAAGATGTATTGATTCGTCGTGCACGTTTATTAGGTAAAAATGCATGTTGGGTACCTGGTACTGATCACGCCTCTATTGCTACAGAAGCAAAAGTTGTAGCAAAGTTAAAAGCAGAAGGTATTGATAAAAATGATCTGTCTCGCGAAGAATTTTTAAAACACGCATGGGATTGGACGCACGAATATGGAGGTGTAATTCTTGAGCAGTTAAAGAAATTAGGCTGTTCTTGCGATTGGGATCGTACTAAATTTACAATGGATGATGATATGTCTGAAGCTGTAATCAAAGTTTTTGTTGATTTATACAATAAAGGACTTATTTATCGTGGTTATAGGATGGTAAATTGGGATCCAGAAGCAAAAACAACACTTTCTGATGAAGAAGTAGAGTATATTGAAAAACAAGGTAAACTTTACTATGTGAATTATAAAGTTGAAGGTACAGACGAAACTTTAACTATTGCTACAACAAGACCAGAAACTATTCTTGGTGATACAGCAATATGTATTAATCCTGAAGACCCAAGGCATCAAAATCTTAAGGGTAAAAAAGCTATTGTACCAATCTGTAATCGTGTAATTCCTATTATAGAAGATGAGTATGTAGATGTAGAGTTTGGTACAGGTTGTTTAAAAGTAACACCTGCTCACGATGAAAATGATAAAGTTCTTGGAGATAAGCATAAGCTAGAAGTAATAGATATCTTCAATGAAGATGCAACCTTAAATAGTTTTGGTATGCATTACGAAGGTCAAGATCGTTTTGCAGTTCGTAAGGCTATTGTTAAAGAGTTAGAAGCTTTAGGGCAAATTAATAAAATAGAAGATTATACCAATCGTGTTGGTATTTCTGAACGTACAAAAGCTATTATAGAACCACGTTTGAGCGATCAGTGGTTTTTAAAGATGGAAGATTTAGCAAAACCAGCATTAGATGCAGTACTTACTAATGGTGATGTAAAATTATTTCCAAAGAAATTTGAAAACACTTATCGTCACTGGATGGAAAACATAAGAGATTGGAACATCTCTCGTCAACTACTTTGGGGACAACAAATTCCTGCATATTATTATGGTGATGGGAAAAATGATTTTGTAGTAGCAGAGAATATTGAAGACGCAGTAAAATTAGCTCAAGAGAAGACTAACAATCAACAATTAACAGTTAACGATTTAACGCAAGAAACAGATGCGCTAGATACTTGGTTTAGCTCATGGTTATGGCCAATAAGTGTTTTTGATGGTATTCGTAATCCTGAAAATGCAGATATAAAATACTATTACCCAACTAATGATTTAGTAACTGGACCAGATATTTTATTCTTTTGGGTGGCAAGAATGATAGTTGCAGGTTATGAGTATAAAGATCAAAGACCATTTGAAAATGTCTACTTAACAGGATTGGTTAGAGATAAGCAAAGACGAAAAATGTCTAAATCGCTTGGTAATTCACCAGACGCTTTAAAACTTATCGAAGAATTTGGTGCAGACGGTGTACGTGTAGGTTTGTTATTAAGTTCTGCTGCAGGAAATGATTTATTGTTCGATGAAGCACTTTGCCAGCAAGGAAAACAATTTGCTAATAAAATATGGAATGCTTTTAGACTTGTTAAAGGTTGGGAGGTAAGTGAAACCATAGAGCAACCTAACTCTAGTAAAGTAGCTTTAGAATGGTATGAAGCCAAGTTTCAGAAAACCATTTTAGAGATAGAAGATCATTTTAGTAAATACCGTTTAAGCGATGCGCTTATGGCTATTTATAAGTTGATTTGGGATGATTTCTGTTCGTGGTTATTAGAAATGATAAAGCCAGCTTATGGTAGTCCAATAGATAAGGTAACTTTTGACTCGGTTATACGTTTGTTTGAAGATAACTTGAAAATCCTTCACCCATTTATGCCATTCTTAACTGAAGAGATTTGGCAATATATTGAAGAGCGTTCACCAGAAAATGCGCTAATTATTTCAAAATGGCCTGAGGCTAAGCCTGTAAATGAAAGCTTAATTAATGAATTTGATTTTGCTTCAGAAGTTATTTCAGGAATTAGAACTATTAGAAAGCAAAAAAATATAGCCTTTAAAGATGCTATAGGTTTTTCTGTAGTTAATAACGAAAACGTAAAGCCTACTTTTGATGAGGTTATTTCAAAAATGGGTAACCTAGATAGTTTTGAATATGTTTCAGGAGCCGTTGAAGGCGCTTTAACTTATCGTGTTAAGTCTAACGAATATTTTATTCCGATGGCAGGTAGTATCGATGTTGAAGCAGAAATAAAGAAACTAACAGAAGAGTTAAATTACACGGAAGGTTTCTTAAAATCTGTACAAAAGAAACTATCAAATGAGCGTTTTGTAAATAATGCTCCAGAACAAGTAGTGGCTTCAGAAAAGAAAAAAGAAGCTGATGCTTTAGCTAAAATTGAAACAATTAAGGCAAGCTTAGCAAGTTTGAATTAAATACTAGTTGTGTGTGATTAAATTATAAAAAAGACTGCTTTTAAAAGCAGTCTTTTTTAGTTTACCATTCGTTGATCTTATTGCTATCTAACTTTATAAAAATAAAAAGTAGAATTGTAAATCCCCAAAGTCCTGAGCCTCCATAACTAAAAAAAGGTAGAGGAATGCCAACAGTTGGTATTAAACCCATTACCATACCAATATTTATAGTGAAATGTACAAATAGTATAGAAGCTACTCCATAACCATATACACGGCTAAATTGAGATTTTTGCGATTCGGCAAGATATAATATTCTTATAATGAGTAATACAAATGCAATAATTACAAAACTGCTACCAACAAAACCCCATTCTTCACCAACTGTACTAAAAATATAATCGGTATGTTGTTCTGGTACAAATTTCCCTGTAGTTCTGGTTCCTTGTAAAAATCCTTTTCCTGTTATATGACCAGAGCTAATTGCTTCCTCAGATTGAATGAGGTTGTAAGCTTCGGCCTTTCTCATGCGTTCAAGTTTTATAGGGTCTTTTTCAAGTCTTAACCACAGACTAATTCTATTCTGTTGATGTGTTTTTAATCCATGATTATAAAACAATTTTACACCATAAGCAAAACCAACCGAAATGAATAAAACTAAGAGATATTGAAGTATAGATGCGCGTTTCTTCTTTCTGAGAAAATAACGTAAAGTAAGTACAAGGGTAACAATTATAGCTGTGATTGCAATTCCAAATTTTAAGGAGAGGACAGCTAATAATATTAAAGATAATGCTACAATTAAGTAAACTTGTTGCAGGCCTTCTCTGTAGAAAACAAAGAAAAAAGCTAAATATACAATGGTACTACCAGCATCATTTTGTAGTAATATTAACAAAGCAGGAAAAAATATAATAGCTGCAACTCTAATTTGATCTTTTAGCGTTTTCATGTTTGTTTGCAAGTCACTTATATACTTAGCTACTGCCAATGCTGTGGCAAACTTGGCAAACTCACTAGGCTGAATGGTCATACTACCAATGCCATACCAAGAACGTGCTCCGTTAACATCTTTACCAAAGATAAAAAGTCCAATTAATGATAAAATGGCGACTAAGTAAATAATACTCGCAAAGCGTTCGTAAAACTTAGCTTCTAGTGATAATATGAGGATAATTAAAACTAATGATAGTCCTATAAAAATAAGATGTTTACCGTATAGTTGAGAAGTGTTGAAATAACCAGTAATCTCACCAGTCTGCGATGCAGAAAGTATGTTTACATAGCCAAAACCGACCAATAAAAGAAACAGGATTATAGTAATCCAATCGAACTTAAAACGTCTTTGATTTTCTCTTAACATGAATTAGGACTTTGGAATTTCGGCTTTAAGTTGTAATAGCTTTTGAAACTCTTCTTCTTCAATAGCTTCTAGAGTTGTTTGTCTGTTTATACCAAAAGGTTCACCTGAAAAAGGCTTTTGGTACTCATGCTCTAAAGAATGACGAAGCACAAAGTCTTCCATATCCTTTCTAGAGATCTCACCTCTTAGATAGTATTCAATCATTAAACTAGCCATGCGTCCTGCAAACCGACTTCCAAAGTAGCCGTTCTCAACA
The DNA here is from genome assembly GCF_025210595.1 of Winogradskyella sp. GTDB lineage: Bacteria > Bacteroidota > Bacteroidia > Flavobacteriales > Flavobacteriaceae > Winogradskyella. Next base: position 9,519 of record NZ_JAOARH010000150.1, on the reverse strand, counting down.
AATACTGCGATGGCTATTTTAGGGTTGTCCTTTGGTGCAAATGCTACAAAAATTGAATGATCGGTTAGCTGTGTCTTAACACTATCTATAATAGCAAAGTTTTCTGCAGTACCAGTTTTACCACAAATCTCAATACCTTTTACCTTTAGCATGTCTGCAGTCCCTTTATTATAAACATCGAGCATACCTTGTATTACAGGTTCAAAATGTTGCTTATCTATTGTGGTGTGTTTTGGTGTAGTAAATTTAGAAGGGATATCATCTCCTTTAATATTTTTAATAATATGAGGAGTGTAAAAATAACCACGATTACCAATAGCAGCAGCCATATTAGCTAACTGTATTGGGGTAGCTAAAACTTCACCTTGTCCAATAGCATTAGAAATAGTAAATGTAGTGTACCATCTGTTTTTTCCATAGCCTCTGTCATAAGTGTTAGCAGTTGGCACTTTACCAGGTTGCCCAACAGAAAGGTCGTTATTGAGGTAATTTCCTAAACCAAAACTTTTTATGTGCTTACTCCATTTATCCATGCCTTCTGCAGGCGAATCGTATTTATCTATAATTTTCCGATAAACATTAGCGAAGTAAGCATTACAAGATTCGTATATGCCAATACTCATGTTTGCAGGACTTTTATGAACATGGCATCCCATTTTTCTATTACCATAACGATAACCCAATGCGCAACTAAAACGATCATTAGGAGTTACAACTCCTTCTTGTAGTGCAATAAGAGCGTTTAATGTTTTAAATGGGGAGCCAGGTGGATACATGGCTTGCAGACCTCTATCGAATAAGGGTTTAGCGATGCTGTCTCTGTAAAGTTTGTTAAAGTTTTTAGAACGATTTCTACCAACTAATAAATTTGGATTGTAGGAAGGACCTGAGACCATAGCAAGAATTTCACCAGAGCTAGGTTCAATAGCAACTATGCCTCCACGTTTATTAGTCATTAAAAGCTCACCATAGGCTTGAAGTTTAGAATCTATAGTTATTGTTATGTCTTTACCTGGTACAGGTAGTGTGTCTAATTTTCCTTCTTTAAAAGGGCCAAGATCTTTGTTAAATCTATCTTTTTGAACAAACTTTATTCCTTTTACTCCTCTAAGTGTTTTTTCATAGGTTTTTTCTATTCCTTGTTTACCTATTAAATCACCTAATTTATAATAAGGCTGTTTTTTTATGATGCTACGGTTAACTTCTCCAATATCACCCAAGACATTTGCTCCTATGGTAGTTTGATAAGCTCTTAATGAGCGTTTTTGAATATAGAAACCTTCATACTTTCGCATTTTTTCTTGTAGTACAGCATAATCGTTTTTAGAGAGCTGAGGTACAAAAGGCGAGGGTAATCTTGGAGAATAGGTTTTGGCGCGTTTTAGTTTTTTATCGTAATCTTCCTTTGTGATTTTTAGTAAGTCGCAAAATTCTTTAAGCTTTAAAGAGTCCATTGGTTCTACCTCTCTAGGAATTACCATAACGTCATAAGAGGGTTGATTAGCAACTAAAAGTCTACCATTTCTGTCGTAAACGTATCCGCGTTTAGGGTAGGTGTATTCTTTTTTTATAGCTGTATCTTCAAAAATGTCGTAATCATTACCACTATATACCTGTAAATAGAATAGGCGTGCTATAAATACAAGACCAACAAGAATAACTGTTGTTAATAGTAATAGTTTTCTCATTTTTTGTTACGACTGAATAAAATTATAATCAGGATAGAAAGTAGTATAGTGAAAATACTTGAGAATAACGTCTTCTTTAATATTAAAAGTATGTTAGAGATGTTAAAAATCTCGAGAGAAAACATAACCAAATGATGAATCACTGTTCCAAAAGTGATATAAGTAATTAGGCTGCCTAATTCTGTATTACTGAATTTAACGCTTTGGTGTTCGTAGAGCATACCAAAAGAAGTCTTTAAAAGTACAGGTCTAGCATAAGCTAATAATACTGATGCGGCAGCATGTACGCCTCCAGAATCTAAAAACATATCAATGAGCATACCTAATATAAAACCCGATAGAATTAAAACCATTCTGTTTTCTCTAATAGGAAATAAAAAAATAAAGATGATGTAGATGTAAGGGTTGATATATCCCAAAAAATTAATATTGCTGCATATAATGACTTGCACTAACAATAGCAAAATAAACCTAACGCTATTTATTCCCAAAACACTATTCATTACTGCTGTTTTCTAGGGTTGTAATTTCAGTTCTGTCTAGATTTTCGAGTATATAGATTGTTCCGATATTAGTCATGTCATTAAACAATCGTACTTGTATATTGTACGTGTCTCCGCTAATATCTGTTTCAAAACTTTCAATATTACCTATGTTAATTCCCTTAGGGAAAATCGCAGATTGTCCACCAGTTACAATAGTGTCACCAATTTTTACAGGAGCAAACTTAGATACATCTACAAGTTGAACATATTCTGGCGAATTGCCATTCCATGTTAATGAGCCAATATGGTTTGAAGCTTTTAATTTAGCATTAATCTTACTCTTTTTGTTAAGCATAGAAAGTACTGTAGCGTAACTGTTAGATGTATTGTCTATGATACCAATAATGCCTTTTGAAGTAATAACGCCAAAATCTTGTTTAATACTGTCATTTTTACCCTTATTAATAGTAAGGTAATTATTGGTAGAGGAATAACTGTTTTTATAAACATCTGCAGTTGTTACCTTGTACTTTCCTTTAGAATATGTAGTGTCTATATACGATATTTCAGAGGACGTTTCAGAATTAAATAATTGTTCTCTCAACGTTCTGTTTTCTTCAGCAAGAATTTCGTTTTCGTGTTCGAGATTAAAATACTTGTCAATTGAATTAGCTGTTCCGTATACTCCACCAGATAATGCGTTAGCAGAATTTATGAACTTGCTTTTGTGATAATTGTGAGATTGAATGGTTAAAGCTAAGGCAATACTAAAAAGGAATAAAAACAACAGAAAGTTTTTGTTGCGTAAAACAAAATTGATGATTTGTTGCATTATTCACTTCTTATTTTATCAATACGCTTTTGTATTTTGTTAGACTTTTAAGTACTATACCTGTACCTCTTACAACGGCTCTTAAAGGATCTTCAGCAATATATACTGGTAAATCTGTTTTTTGAGATAAACGTTTGTCTAAACCTCTTAACATAGATCCACCTCCAGCAAGATATATACCTGTATTGTATATGTCAGCGGCTAATTCTGGTGGTGTTTGAGATAACGTTTCCATTACAGAATCTTCAATACGTAGAATAGATTTGTCTAAAGCTTTCGCAATTTCTCTATAAGAAATATTAACTTGTTTTGGTTTACCTGTTAATAAATCTCGTCCTTGAACACTCATATCTTCTGGTGGTAAATCTAAATCTTCTGTTGCAGCACCAATCTGAATTTTAATCTTTTCTGCTGTTCTATCACCAACGTATAGGTTATGTTGTGTACGCATATAATAGATAATATCATTGGTAAATACATCGCCAGCAACTTTTACAGATTTGTCACAAACAATACCACCAAGAGCAATTACAGCAATTTCTGTGGTTCCACCACCTATATCAACAATCATGTTACCCTTAGGTTGCATAATATCTACACCAATACCAATAGCAGCAGCCATAGGCTCATGAATTAAGTAAACCTCTTTACCATTAACACGCTCACAAGATTCTTTTACCGCTCGCATTTCTACTTCTGTAATTCCTGAAGGAATACAAACTACCATTCTTAAAGCGGGATTAAAAAACTTCTTTTTTAAAGCAGGAATATTTTTAATGAATAAGCTAATCATTTGCTCAGAAGCATCAAAATCTGCAATTACACCATCTTTAAGTGGTCTAATGGTTTTAATGTTTTCGTGCGTTTTACCTTGCATCATATTAGCTTCCTTGCCAACAGCTATGATTTTTCCGCTAATGCGATCTCTGGCAACTATAGACGGATTATCAACCACAACTTTGTCGTTGTGGATAATCAACGTATTTGCAGTACCTAAATCTATGGCTATTTCTTCAGTAAGAAAATCAAAAAATCCCATGCGCTATTTTGTATTAATTTGGGTTATTTAAATCATAAAATTTATGACCAAGCGTAAATGTAATAAATTATACGTTATTTCTATAGTTATAGATGTTTTCTTATGTCTTTTTTATGAAGTTGATTTAGCTAATAATAATTCAGACAAAAGATTCCCTTTTGCAAGGGAATTCTAATGCTTAAAGTGACGTGTTCCTGTAAACACCATTGCAACATCATTTTCGTTGCAATAGTTAATACTTAACTCGTCTTTTATTGAGCCTCCTGGTTGGATTACAGCTTTAATACCTGCATTATCTGCAATTTCTACACAATCTGGAAATGGGAAAAATGCATCACTTGCCATAACAGCACCTTCTAAATCAAAGTTGAATGATTTTGCTTTATGAATGGCTTGGTTAAGTGCGTCTACACGACTAGTTTGCCCAGTTCCACTAGCGCACAATTGCTTGTTTTTGGCTAAAACAATAGTGTTAGACTTAGTGTGTTTACATAGCTTAGATGCAAAAATTAAATCTTCTAATTCACTTTGAGAAGGTGTAGAATTTGTAACAGTTTTTAAATCTTCGAGAGCGTCTGTTTTTGCATCGCGTTCTTGTACCAACGCACCATTTAAACAGGTTCTTACCGTTGTTTTAGGGAGTTCTATATCATTAAGGATTAAAAGAATTCTATTTTTCTTTCCTTTTAATATTTCAAGAGCATCATCGCTAAAAGAAGGTGCAATAACAACTTCACAGAATAGTTTGTGTATTTCTTCAGCTGTAGCTTTGTCAATTTCAGTATTACTAATTAAAATACCACCAAAGGCAGAAACAGGGTCTCCAGCCAATGCATCTTTGTATGCTTCTAAAACAGTACTTCGTTGTGCAAAACCACAAGCGTTATTGTGTTTTAAAATGGCGAATGTTGGGTCTTCACCTTTAAATTCTAAGATTAAATTTACAGACGCATCAACATCTAAAAGGTTGTTGTAACTTAATTCTTTACCATGTAATTTGGTAAACATAGCATCAAAATCACCAAAGAAAAATCCTTTTTGATGAGGATTTTCCCCATAACGTAATATTTTTCCTTTAGGTTCACTTATTTTAAGAACAGTTTCTTCGTTGTTTTTATTGAAATAATTAAAAATAGCAGTATCGTAATGAGAAGAAACATTAAAGGCTTTAGCAGCAAAACGTTTTCTGTCCTCTTCTGAAGTTTCACCATTTTTAGCTTCAAGCAATTCTAAAAATTCTGAATAATCTTCAACAGAAGATACGCAGGTTACATCGGAGTAATTTTTAGCTGCAGCTCTAATTAATGAAATGCCTCCAATATCAATTTTTTCAATAATGTCTTGGTTACTTGCACCAGAAGCAACTGTTTTTTCAAAAGGATAAAGGTCTACGATAACCAAATCTATTTGAGGAATTTCGAATTCTGCCAGTTCAGCAACATCATTTGCGTTGTCTTGTCGATTTAAGATGCCGCCAAATACTTTTGGATGCAAGGTTTTAACACGTCCGCCTAAAATAGAAGGGTAGGAGGTAACATCTTCAACAGGTACGACATCAATTCCTAAGTCTTTTATAAATTTCTCAGTGCCACCAGTTGAGTATATTGTAACGTTAAGATCGTTTAGTTTTTTTACAATTGGTGCTAATCCATCTTTACTAAATACCGAAATAAGTGCAGAGGAAATGGTTTTGTTGCTCATAATGTTATGTTCTGATTTTAATGTCGCAAAAATACACATATTAAAGAGTATAATCTCATTGCAAAAAGCAGTTTATTTAAGTTTTTTGTAACAATAAATTGTTGAAAACGTCCTATCTTTAAATTGTTTTAACACAATCTAAATTATGCTTGTCTATTTAAGAGTATTCAAAGAAAGTTTTTCATTTGCATTAAATGCCCTTAGAAATAACAAACTGCGTACGTTTTTGTCGCTTTTGGGTGTTACTGTTGGTATTTTTTCAATTATAGCTGTTTTGGCAGCTGTAGATTCTTTAGATAAGGATATAAAAGAAAATCTTTCAGGTTTAGATAAGAATACTATGTATTTAACCAAATATTCTTTTGGTCCAACAGATGTTCCTCGTTGGAAACGTGATAATTATCCGCAAACAGAATATGATGATTATGAGTTTGTAAGACGAAATATTTCAGATATTGAAGAGTCAGCTTATGTTATTTTTGGTGGCAGTGAAACCATACGTTACCAAGCGGAAACAGTTACAAATGTTGAGGTAACTCCGATTTCGCATGGTATTTATGTTATTGATGATTTAAAAATAGAAAAAGGAAGATTTTACTCTGAGCTTGAGTCTGATACTGGAGCACCAGTTATTGTTATTGGCTCAGAATTAGCTGAAAATCTTTTTGATCAATCTAACCCAATAGGTAAAGTGGTGCGCGTTTATGGTAGAAAACTAACTGTAATTGGAGTGCTGAAAAAATATGGGTCAGGTTTAGGCGACTCACCTGATGGAAAAGGATTTGTGCCAGCAAATTTTGTGAGACAATTTAGAAATGGTGGTGCTAATGGTTTGCCTGGTGCTGTGGTTATTAAACCCAAAGCAGGAGTTGATATTGGCGCTTTTGAAAATGTGTTAAGACAAAAGTTTAGAGCGTATAGAGGACTTAAAGCAGATGAGGAAGATGATTTCTTTATTAATAAGCTATCTGGATTAGTGTCTTTTGTAGATGGTATTATATCTATGCTTAATGGTGTAGGTTGGGTAATTAGTGGGTTTTCGCTATTGGTTGGTGGTTTTGGTATTGCTAATATTATGTTTGTTAGTGTTAAAGAACGCACAAATCTTATCGGAATTCAGAAATCTTTAGGAGCTAAGAATCGTTTTATTTTATTTCAGTTTTTATTTGAAGCTGTAATATTAGCTGTTGTAGGTGGTTTAGTTGGGCTTTTCTTAGTTTGGATTACTTCTTTAATTATGAATGGTGTTGTTGGTGACGATTTTACATTTGTACTGTCCTTAGGTAATATGTTTTTAGGGTTTGCCTTATCTACTTTTATTGGCTTATTATCTGGTGTTATACCTGCGTTTTCAGCGTCTAAATTAGATCCTGTAGAAGCTATTAGAACTGGAATGTAGTATATTTATTAGGTATTAGGGTGATGTAAAGCAGTAGCAATACCTGTTCAGAAAAATAAACAAATACCTTTAGCCTCTATGAGAAAAACTTCATTAGAAGCTAAAAACTGCTAAAGTATTTTAGCAACTTCACTACAAACAAATTCTAAAAATCGTTCGTCAGCTTCTGTAAAAGGATCTGGAGTGTTAGAGTCAATATCTATTTGACCTATGTTTTCACCATTAACAAATATTGGAATTACAATTTCGGCTTTTACAGTTATACTACAAGCAATGTAATTGTCTTGGGCTGATACATCAGGAACAACAAAGTTTTCATTACTCACAGCTACTTGTCCGCAAATGCCTTTTCCAAAAGGTATTATTGTGTGGTCGGTAGGTTCGCCAACATATGGGCCAAGTTTTAATTCGTTCTTATCACCATTTTTAAAATAAAAACCCACCCAATTGTAATAATCAACATTAGCTTCGAGAAGCTTACATATTTTAAGAAGTCGCTCATCTATACTTAAGTTGCTAAGTGAAATGATATTTTTTATTTCGGGTTTTAAATCTTCAAGAATCATAGCAATAAATTTTTCAGCAAAAATATTTAAATGCTTTCACTTTTAAATTAGGGTTTTCATAAATTTAACAGCAAACTACTAATGGCTTTATAAGTGAGAGAACTTTTAACAAAATACAGGCTTGTTATTCTTTTCATAATTACATTTATATCTGTTTATGGAGTGTTAACGATTGGCTATCGGTTGTATTTAGGTTTTTCGGATGGCTCTAAGTATTATCCGGATTATATGACCAATTTGGTAGCAAGACAAACTAACACTATACTTAACAGTGTAGGATATGATGCGAACGTTTTACCTCACCCAAATGAAGCTTCAATGAAAGTAATTATCAATGGTAAGTTTGTTGCTAGAGTCATAGAAGGTTGTAATGCTGTAAGTATTATTATTTTGTTTTTATCTTTTGTTGTTGCTTTTGCAGGTAAGCTAAAAACAACCATTTTTTATTGCTTTGCTGGTAGTATAATTATTTATGCATTTAATTTAATACGTATTGTTATTTTATCTGTAGGTTTATTTCATTATCCTTGGAGAGAGGACATATTGCATAAAGTACTATTTCCTATGCTTATATACGGTGCCGTATTTTTATTATGGATGGTGTGGGTGAATCGTTTTTCAAAACCTGCAACAACTAATGCCTAAGCTTACACGATACATATTTGTTTTTGTTTTAATGATGATTTTGGTGGCTATAAGAGCATTTGAGGATGATTTGTTCTACGATCCGTATTTAACATTTTTTGAAAATGATTATCTCTATATGGATAACCCTAGGCGAGAAGTCGCAAAACTTGTCTTTTTTACAAGCCTAAGGTTTTTATTGAATACATTAGCTTCTTTAGGGATACTCTATTTTATCTTTAATGATAAGATAATGATAAAGTTTTCGGTTTTAATCTATGGTATAGCATATCTTATTTTACTTATACCATTTTTATATTTTGTTATTAATCCTAGGCAAGAAGACTATTACTTGTTCTTTAATATTAGACGGTTTTTAATTCAACCTATAGGCATAATTCTGTTGTTACCTGCGTTTTATTATTATAAATTGAATCGTTAATCATTTTATAAATACGCTTTAAATTTTAAGAATTTTGTAAATTTGCAATGTGAAGCAATCAATATCACATAAAGTATTTTCAACGGTACTATCGTTTTTAGTATTAGCTTCAACCTTATCGCTAACTATAGAGAAGCATTTCTGCGGAGGTGTTTTAATAGATGTAGCAGTATTTACTGAGGTTGAAAAATGCGCAAATGATGTTTTATCAGAATCAGATTCTACTCAAATAGTAAAAAAATCTTGTTGTAAAGACGAGGTAGATGTTTTTGAGGGCATCAGTGAAATGATAAAAGATTCTTTTGAAGATTTAGATGATATTCAAAAGCAAGTTTTGTTTGCTTATGCACACAGTTATATTAGTCTTTATGAAAGCTTACCAAAACAAATTATTGCTCATAAAGATTATTCACCACCAAAACTCATTAAGGACATACAGGTCTTGAATGAAACTTTTCTAATTTGATTTAAGGATAACACATTTTGTTAATGTGTTGGGTAAATATTATCCAATACAGATTGTTATACCTAAATCAAAAATTAATGAAAAACTATTTAATTATATTTTTTATGTTCTTGTTGAGTACAATAGATGCTCAAGAACAATTAAAAGGTGTTATTTTAGAATCTGGTAGTTCTAAAGAAATGCCTTTACCAGGAGCCAATATTTATTGGTTGGGTTCTACTATAGGAACCATAAGTACCGATGATGGTACATTTAGCTTGCCTTACAAGTTTTCTTA
>NZ_JAOARH010000026.1 GCF_025210595.1 Winogradskyella sp. | reverse complement strand
TAGAATCATATGCTGCCATTTGCTTTTCATCAAAATTTAATTTTTTAGCAATAGAAAATTTATAATCATGATCTCTGTGTCCTCTTTTACTCATATAATGCACAAGAAAATATCCATTAGAAATCATAAGAAATATGAGTAGTATGTATAAAACTGTCTGCTTTTTCATAACTCTACTAATTAAAGATTGATGTATAAGTCTCTTCACCAAAATTATAAGTATCTACAAACTCTTCTACAGTGATATTATAATCATTAGACGTTAAAGCCTTGTAAGCATAAATGTTAAGCATTATCAATATCAATAAAGTAGCAAACTGTAACTTTGGTGTAAACCAAGACCAAATTGAAGATTCCACAGCTTCATTAGTATTAATATTGTTTAATATTCTATCCTTTAAAAATGGAGAAACACCAACTGCTTTGATAGAGTCAACTGAGTTTATTGTAGCTTCAACTTTTTTATTTAATTCGGGATCTAACATCATAATCATTTGTTATTTAGATGCACAAGCTTAAAATAACTTGTGCTAAAATTCATTTTTATAATAGTTATAAAGGCGCTTTTGTAAATTTTTCTTTGCTCTAAACATTATAGATTCAACTGAAGACAAACTTTTATTGGTTATTTCTGCAATTTCTTGATAGCTTTTACCATCAATTTTATGCAAAGTAAACACTATAGATTGACTCTCTGGCAGGCAATTTATTGCCTTAAATAAAGTTTCGTTTAACTCTTTATTTTCTAATAAAAACCCTGGATGATTAAATTCTGTAAAATAATTGGTTTTATCAATTGTAAAATCATCACCAAAAAGAGGTTTTAAAAATGCTGAACGCTTTTTGGTGTTCTTCTTTCTTATAAACTCCAAGCATTTGTTGGTTGTTATTCTATATATCCAAGTAGATAGCTTAGATTTTTCATTAAACTTATGTATAGAATTATAAACTTCTAGAAACACTTCTTGCACCAAATCCTCAGCATCTTCTTTATTTGGAACAAACGAGATACAGGTTCCAAAAATCTTCTGTTGATACAAATCTATTAGTTGCGAAAAAACTGCTGTGTTTTTAAGTTTTAACTGCGCTATTAAAGTTTCTTCGGTCAAATTATAATTTAGATATTACTGCAATTTAGTTTAGATGCATAATCTAAAAAAAACTTGTGCTAAAATTTTATGAAAAAGATAAGACTTTACAATCAATACAATAGCGCATAACAACTTTTATATTACCTTTGCACTCCTTTTTATGCGTAGGCAGTTTTTCAGTTATTACCAACAGTTAAAGAACCATGTTTCCACTTACCGTTAAATACTGATAACCAACTACTAAACATTGAATACTATAACAATGCGACTACACAGAAATTTATGCTTTGCTGTTATTGATGGTTTACACAAAATCTTTAATGAGAATGAATACGCAGATAAAGTAGTACAACAATTACTAAAACGCGACAAACGTTGGGGAAGTCGAGACAGAGGCTTCGTAGCAGAAACTGTATATGAAATTGTTAGATATAAACGATTATATGCCGAAATTGCTAACGTAAAAGCACCTTACGACAGAGATAATCTTTGGAGATTATTTGCAGTTTGGGCAACGCTTAAAGGCATAAAATTACCAGACTGGAAATATTTTTCTGACACACCAACCCGAAAAATAAAAGGACGTTTTGATGAGCTTTCTAAAATTAGAAAGTATCGCGAATCTATTCCTGATTGGATGGACAACTTAGGGCTCGATGAATTAGGCGAAGCTATCTGGACTAAAGAAATTGCAATGCAAAATGAGCAAGCAGATGTTATTTTAAGAGTTAATACTTTAAAAACAAACAAAAAAGATCTCCAACTAAAACTTCAATCTGAAGATATAGATACTGAGTTTTTACCAGATCATCCTTCTGCCTTAAAACTCAAAGAACGTGCAAATGTTTTTAAAACAGATGCTTTTAAAAATGGTTGGTTTGAGGTACAAGACGCATCGTCTCAACTCGTTGCAGACTTTTTAGATGTAAAACCAGGCATGAAAGTTGTAGATGTATGCGCAGGTGCAGGTGGCAAAACATTGCATTTAGCTTCACTTATGCAAAACAAAGGACAAATTATTGCCATGGATATTTACGAAAGTAAATTAAAAAAGCTCAAAGTTAGAGCAAGAAGAAATGGCGTTCATAATATTGAACTAAAGGTAATCGATTCCACCAAACCAATTAAAAAATTGCATAACAAGGCTGATCGTTTATTAATAGATGCTCCTTGTTCTGGTTTAGGAGTATTAAGACGTAATCCTGATGCCAAATGGAAATTAGAAACTAAGTTCATAGATAACATTAAAAAAACACAGACAGAAGTCTTACAACAGTATTCTAAAATGGTGAAATCTGGGGGGAAAATGGTGTATGCAACCTGTTCTATTTTACCATCAGAAAATGAAAAACAAGTCTCTAAATTCTTAGCCTCTGAAGAAGGAAAAGCATTTAATCTTATAAAAGATAAAAAAGTATTAGCTCATAAATCTGGTTTTGATGGATTTTACATGGCATTATTAGAAAAAAAATAAAAAATTATAATGAAACATTTTTACACTTTATTAGCAATTGTGTGTGTTGCTGCAACAGGTTGGACTCAAATACCAGCTAATTATTATGATTCAGCTAACGGTTTATCAGGTTATGCCTTAAAAACAGAGTTGAGAAACATTATATCAAACGGACATAATGACCAAGGTTATGGTGCGCTATATACAGGTTACCAAACAACGCATTCCGACAACATTCCTGAAAGTGGTTATGAAAATGACAATACCGTATTGTTATTTTATACTGAAAACCCTAATGGCACAGATCCTTACACATATAATCATGGGCAAGATCAGTGCGGAAATTATAATGCAGAAAGTGTTTGCCATAACCGTGAACACCTAATACCGCAATCAACATTCAACAGTGCTTCGCCTATGCAAAACGACATTCACCATGTTATACCAAGTGATGGTTTTGTAAATGGACAAAGAGGCAGCCTACCTTTTGGTATTGTTGGATCTGCAAATTGGACATCGCAAAATGGCTCTAAACGTGGTAATAGTAATGTATCAGGATATTCTGGAGTAGTGTTTGAACCTATAGATGAATTTAAAGGAGATATAGCCAGAGCCTTATTATATTTTGCTGTACGTTATCAAGATAATGTAGACAATTATAACTGGGAAATGTTTAATGGTACAGAAGATCAGGTTTTTGAAACTTGGGCTATAGATATGTTATTAGATTGGCATTATAATGTAGATCCTGTAGATCAAAGAGAAATTGATAGAAATAATGCTGCCTACAACTTTCAAGGTAATGCAAACCCCTTTGTTGATCATCCAGAATATGTTAATATAATCTGGAATCCAAGCCCAGATAATGTAGCACCATCAGATCCTACAAATTTAGTAGCATCTAACCCAACAAATAACACTATTGATTTAAGCTGGACAGCTTCAACAGATAATGTTGCTGTAGAATCTTATGATATTTATATAAACGCTGTGTTTAGTTTTAATACAGGTAACAACAACACAAACACAACTGCTACAGGTTTGCTTCCAGAGACAATTTACTGCTTTACAATAAAAGCAAAAGATGCTGCTGGTAATGAATCTGGCTTTAGTAATGAATCTTGCGAGACTACATTAGACAATGGGTCTAGCTTAAACTGTATTGATGAAAATTTCGAAAATATTCCTGATAGCTCCGGCTCTTATTTAGAGCGAAATTGGACAGGTAATAATGGAATAATGTGGACTGCTACAGATGCAAGAACAGATCAAACATTAGACGGTAGAGCTATAACAATAAGAAATGGAACACTACAACCAAGCACTCTTAACAGTGACTATATAGAAGAGTTAACCGTAACTACCCAAAGAGTATTCGGAGGAAGTTCTGGTACTTTTGATTTGGTGATAAATGGTAATGTGGTTGGTACTATACCTTACAATGATACACCAACAACTACAACTATTAATGTCGATATTAATATGGTAAGTTCTTTAATAATTAACAATAACAGCACACCTTCTAATAGAGTAATGTTTGATAATTTATCTTGGACTTGCGGATTACTTTCTATAGAAGATTTTAGCATAAATGATGTAAAACTATATCCAAACCCAGTAACATCAAATTTAAATATTAATATAGCTAATGAGCAAAGCACTAAAATTGAGATTTATGATATTTTAGGAAAACGTGTACATAACACCACTTTATCTAGTTCTACTAGCTTAAACCTTCAAAATTTAAAAGCAGGAGTTTACATTGTTAAATTAATTCAAAATAATAAAACCATAAGTAAACGACTAGTTAAAAACTAGAGACATAATCAAAAACACTTAAAAAGCGATTGATAATACTTCAATCGCTTTTTTGTTTAAAACCTGTTGAATACTTCACCATTTAGCGTTTAAATTTTAATTAGAATAGTACAAAATCACGTAACTTTGTGCTTTATTATTTCTAACTAACAGACATATATAATGATTCATTTCTTTGGAAACGTAAACAGCAAAGTATTTGCTGTACAAACAGCAGAAGAATTATCAACTGAAACCATTTCTAAATTGACATGGTTATTTGGGAACCAACCAAAAATTGAACAAGCATCTCTTGATGCTTTTTTTGTTGGACCAAGAGCAGCCATGATTACACCTTGGAGTACCAATGCAGTTGAAATCACTCAAAATATGGGTATTTCTGACATTATCAGAATTGAAGAATTTCAATCGGTAATTGAAAACTTTTCTGATTATGACCCAATGTTATCTCAAAAATTTGAAGGTTTAGGACAAACTATTTTTGACATTGATATTGAACCAGAAGCTATTTTAGATATTACTGATATTGCTGCTTATAACGAGCAAGAAGGTTTAGCGCTAAGCGAGGAAGAAATTGAATACCTTGAAGGTGTTAGCAAAAAGATTGGTCGTCCATTAACAGATTCTGAAGTATTTGGATTTTCTCAAGTGAATTCAGAGCACTGTCGTCACAAAATTTTCAATGGAACTTTTATTATCGATGGTGAAGAGAAACCAACATCACTTTTCAAATTAATCAAAGAAACATCGAAACAAAATCATAACGATATTGTTTCTGCATATAAAGACAATGTTGCTTTTATAAAAGGTCCTAAAGTAGAACAATTTGCACCAAAACGTGCTGATATTCCAGATTACTATACGACTGAAGATTACGAATCTGTAATTTCATTAAAAGCAGAAACACATAATTTCCCTACAACAGTTGAGCCTTTTAATGGTGCTGCAACTGGTTCGGGAGGAGAAATTAGAGATCGTCTTGCGGGAGGAAAAGGTGCTTTACCATTAGCTGGAACTGCAGTTTATATGACTTCTTATTCACGTTTAGAAGCCAATAGACCTTGGGAAAAAGCGGTTGAAGAACGCGATTGGTTATACCAAACACCAATGGACATCTTAATTAAAGCTTCTAATGGAGCTTCTGATTTTGGAAATAAATTTGGACAACCTCTAATTGTAGGATCTGTTTTAACCTTTGAACATGAAGAAGATGCACGTAAGCTAGGTTTTGATAAAGTAATCATGCAAGCTGGTGGAATTGGATATGGTAAAGCAGAACAAGCTTTAAAAGACACACCAAGCGAAGGTGACAAAATTGTTATTCTTGGTGGAGAAAATTATCGCATTGGAATGGGAGGTGCTGCTGTATCATCTGCAGATACTGGAGAATTCTCAACTGGTATCGAATTAAATGCTGTACAACGTTCTAATCCAGAAATGCAAAAACGTGCTGCCAATGCCATTCGTGGTATGGTAGAAAGTGAAGAAAACTTCATCGTTTCTATTCACGATCATGGTGCAGGTGGACATCTTAACTGTTTGTCAGAATTAGTTGAAGATACTGGTGGAAACATCGATTTAGATAAATTACCTGTTGGAGATCCAACATTATCAGATAAAGAAATTATTGGAAATGAATCTCAAGAACGTATGGGATTAGTCATTTCTGAAAAACATATTGAAACGCTTAACAAAATTGCTGAGCGTGAACGTTCGCCAATGTATACTGTTGGTGATGTTACTGGAGACGATCGTTTTACATTTCAATCTAAAACCAAAGGTAATAAGCCAATGGATTTAGCTTTAGAGGATATGTTTGGAAGCTCACCAAAAACCATCATGAATGATATTACTGTAGACAGAAATTACAGTGGTATTTCTTATGACACAGACAACTTCTATGACTATTTAGATCAAGTATTACAATTAGAAGCTGTAGCTTGTAAAGACTGGTTAACCAACAAAGTAGACCGCTGTGTTGGTGGAAAAGTTGCCAAACAACAATGTGCTGGACCATTACAATTACCATTAAACAATGTTGGTGTGATGGCTTTAGATTATAAAGGTAAAGAAGGTATTGCAACCTCAATTGGGCACTCTCCTATTTCTGGATTGATTGATCCTGTTGCAGGAAGTAGAAATAGTATTACTGAAGCCTTAACAAATATCATTTGGGCACCACTTAAAGACGGATTAACTAATGTAAGTTTATCTGCCAACTGGATGTGGCCTTGTAAAAATGAAGGTGAAGATGCGCGCTTATACCAAGCTGTAGAAGCGATCTCTGAATTTGCAATCGATCTAGGAATTAACGTTCCTACTGGAAAGGATTCTCTTTCTATGAAGCAAAAATATCCTAACGAGGAAGTGATTGCACCAGGAACAGTTATTATTTCAGCTGCTGCAAACTGTAATGACATTACCAAAGTTGTTGAGCCTGTATTCCAAAAGAATGCTGGTGATATTTACTATATCAATATCTCTCAAGATGACTTTAAATTAGGTGGAAGTTCGTTTGCTCAAATTTGTAATAAAATTGGAAACAATACACCTTCAGTAAAAAGTGCTGACTATGTAAAGACAGTATTCAATACGATTCAGCAGTTAATTGTTAATGAGCAAATTGTTGCTGGACACGATGTGGCTTCTGGAGGATTGATTACAACACTATTAGAATTATGTTTTGCAGACACAAATCTAGGTGCTGAATTAGACATTACTGCTTTAAACCAAAAAGATTCTTTCAAAGTATTATTTTCTGAAAATGCTGGAATCGTAATTCAAGCAAAAGACAATTCAATTGAAACTGTATTAGCTGACGCAAATATAGAATTCCACAACATTGGAAAAGTTACTGAATCTGATGTATTAAGCATCATCAATCAAGCTGAAGTATTTACCATGACAGTTTCTCGCTTAAGAGATATGTGGTACAAAACATCATACTTATTAGACCAAAAGCAAACTGCTAATGGTTTAGCTGAAGACCGTTATAACAATTATAAAAATCAAGGATTACAATATACATTCCCAAGTCACTTTACAGGAAAACTTCCTGAAATTGATGCAACAAAACCAAGACCAAAAGCAGCCATACTTCGTGAAAAAGGGTCTAACTCTGAGCGTGAAATGGCAAATGCTATGTACCTAGCTGGTTTTGATGTTAAGGATGTGCATATGACCGATTTAATTTCTGGTCGTGAAACTTTGGAAGACATTCAATTCTTAGGTGCAGTTGGTGGATTCTCTAATTCTGATGTATTAGGCTCTGCTAAAGGTTGGGCTGGTGCTATCAAATACAACGAAAAAGCAAATAAAGTCATCAACGATTTCTTTAAACGTGAAGATACTTTATCGGTTGGTATTTGTAATGGTTGTCAATTATGGATGGAATTAGATCTTATCAACCCAGAACATGAAGTTCATGGTAAAATGGTTCATAACGATTCTCAAAAACACGAAAGTGCATTTACTTCGGTAAAAGTTCAGGAGAACAACTCAGTAATGCTATCAACATTAGCTGGAAGTACTTTAGGCGTTTGGATTTCTCATGGTGAAGGTAAATTTGATTTACCATACACTGAAGATCAATACAATATTGTTGCTAAATACGGTTATGAAGGTTATCCTCATAATCCAAATGGTTCTGACTTTAACACAGCGATGATGTGTGATACTACAGGACGTCATTTAGTTATGATGCCACATATTGAGCGTTCTACATTCCAATGGAACTGGGCTAACTATCCACAAGGACGTAAAGACGAAGTATCGCCTTGGTTAGAAGCTTTTGTAAATGCAAGAAAATGGGTACAAAATAAATAATAATACAATGACTTTTAATAAGTTAGTTTTTATTATATTTGCCGAATTCAAAAAAAGATGCTTTTACTAATGATATTTGTTAATCATATAGGATTGTTACTTAAATTTTGTTAGTAGTTAGGGTTAAAAGCATCATAATTTTAAAGGGTTTTAGTTTCTAAAGCCCTTTTTTTTATGCTAAATAGCTAACCTACAACACTTCTATCTTCTCAATAAATCATTTAAAACAGATTAATTCCTATACTCTAAAATAATTAACCTTAAATTTATTATTTTCGTAGACATCCCTAAAAATAATTGCAGATTTAAGATTATGACAGACGTTACTCGCCTTTTTGATTTTCCATACTATCAACTAAAACATAAGCCAAACCAAAAAGCTTTAGTTACAAAATACAATGGTAAATGGACACCAATGTCTACACAAGAATATATTGACAAAGCTAATACTATTAGTCGCGCATTACTAAAAATGGGTGTTCAAAAAGACGATAAAATTGCTGTCATCTCATCAACTAACAGAACAGAATGGAATATAATGGATATTGGCATCCTTCAGTTAGGCGCGCAAAACATTCCTATTTACCCAACCATTTCGGCTGAAGATTATGAATATGTCTTAAATCATAGTGAGGCCATTTATTGTTTTGTATCTGATGAAGAAGTATTAGAAAAGATTAATAAAGTTAGATCTAAAACTAAATTAAAAGAAGTGTATTCTTTTGATCATATTGATGGCTGTAAGCACTATTCTGAATTATTTGAATTAGGAAAAGATAAGAGCAATCAAAATGAAGTTGAAGCTAGAAAAGACGCTGTAAAACCTAATGATTTAGCTACCATCATTTATACTTCTGGCACAACTGGAAAACCAAAAGGTGTAATGCTTTCACATTGGAACATTACGAGTAATGCTCTAGATTCTTCTAAACGCTTACCTATAATAGATGGCGAAACGAGAATTCTTAGCTTTTTACCAATCTGCCATATTTTTGAACGTGTCTTAATTTATGTCTATCAATATGCTGGAACTTCTGTATACTTTGCTGAGGCATTAGATAAAATTGGTGATAATGCTAAAGAAATAAAACCTCATTTAATGAGCGTTGTTCCAAGATTATTAGAAAAGGTTTTTGACAAAATTATGCTAAAAGCTGATGAACTCTCTGGCATAAAGCACAAGTTATTTTATTGGGCTGTAGAATTAGGAGAACAATGGCAACCTTATAAAGCCAATGGTGCATGGTACGAATTTAAATTAAGCATAGCCAACAAACTTATATTTAGTAAATGGAGAGCAGCACTAGGTGGAGAATTAACAACCATGGTTTCTGGTAGTGCAGCATTACAACCAAGACTTTCTAGAGTTTTTTCAGCCGCTAAAATGCAAGTTATGGAAGGTTACGGACTTACAGAAACCTCTCCTGTCGTTGGTGTTGGCATGTACAGAGATCAACACTATAAAGTAGGAACTGTTGGTAAACCTATAGACAATGTAGAAGTTAAAATTGCTGATGACGGAGAGATTTTAGTTAAAGGCCCAAATGTAATGTTAGGTTATTACAAAGATCCTGAAAAAACGTCTAGTGTAATGACTGGTGATTACTTTCACACAGGAGATAAAGGCATTATAGATGAGGATGGTTTCTTAAAAATTACTGGTCGTAAAAAAGAAATGTTTAAAACCTCTGGAGGAAAATACATTATACCAACCCTTTTAGAAAACGACTTTAAACAATCTTTATTTATAGAACAAGTCATGGTTGTTGGCGAAGGTGAGAAAATGCCAGGAGCTATCATTCAACCAAATTTTGAATTTATAAGAGATTGGATAGAACACAAAAATCATAATATTGGAATTTCTGAAAAAGAAATTGCTACATCTGAAATAGTCATTAAACGTATCCAAAAAGAAGTTGACAAATACAATAAGAATTTTGGAAAATGGGAACAAATCAAAAAATTTGAACTCACTTCTGAAGCTTGGACGATAGATGATGGTCATCTTACACCTACAATGAAGATGAAAAGAGACGTAATTAAGAAGAAATACCAAGGTTTATACAACAAAATATATAACCTCTAGCGTTGTTTTTAATTTAGAATCATTCTAAATAGAATCAAAACATCCTAAATTCAATTCGTTGAAAAACCATACTACTTTACCCTTAATCGTTATGTAACAAAAGTGACATTTGTCATAAAAAATAGAGGCAGTTTTTGAGAAATTTATGCTACGAAAAAGTAATCAAATCTCATATATATGACCTCAAAAAAATTAACTTTCGTATTATTCAGTTTACTCTCATTTTTCGGCTATGCACAATTAACTATTGATGCTGAATTTAGACCACGTACAGAATACAGAAACGGTTTTGGCAGCTTAATCTCTGAAGATACCGATGCTGGTTTTGGTATTTCTACAAGAGCTAGATTAAACACTAAGTTTTCAACCGAAAGCTATACGGTTTTTTTAAGCTTACAGGATGTAATGGTTTGGGGTGAAAACAGACAAATTTTACCTAACGATCAAAACAATTCTTTTGCAATATTTCAAGCTTGGGCAGAAATTAAATTAGCTGAAGGATTATCTACTAAAATTGGACGTCAAGTTTTATCATATGATGACCAAAGAATCTTAGGTGGATTAGATTGGGCTCAACAAGGTCGTAATCATGATGCAGCAATGATCAAATACAGAAAAGAAAAATTTGCATTAGACGTTGCACTTGCATTTAATCAAGATTATTCTCACCCAACAGGATTTGTATCAGAAGGTACCGCTTATAATACAACGGGATTCTTTTCTTACAAAACTATGCAAATGGCTCACTTGAGTCAAAAATGGAATAACTTCTCAGGTAGTCTATTATTAATGAATAATGGTTTCCAAAATTTTGACGAAGATAATGAAGCAGATGGAGTAAGCAACCTTCAAACTTTTGGTACTCACCTTAAATATAATAAGAACAAATTTGGTATCGTAGCCAATGCTTTCTTACAAACAGGCGAACGCCAAGGCGAAATTGACGTTAAAGGAGCTTACCTTTTGGGCTTAGACCTTAATTACAAAGTTTCAGACAAAGTAAAATTAGGTATTGGTACAGAAATGATAAGCGGTAACGATGGAGACGCTGGAGAAACTGGTGCGTTCTTCCCTCTTTACGGAACTAATCACAAATTCAACGGTTTTATGGATTATTTCTACGTAGGAAACCATGCAAATTCTATTGGATTATTTGATGTTCATGTTAGCGCTAATTTTAAACTTAATGAAACTTCTAACCTTATGGTTAAAGCATTAAATTTTAGTGGAGAACAAGACTTACCTAGCGGAGAAAAATCTTTAGGTACTGAGGTAGACTTAGTATTCTCAAAATCATTTAAAGGCTACAAGTTTGTACTAGGTTACTCTCACCTATTCCCAAGTGATGGAATGTATGAGTTAAAAGGCATATCTGAAGATGATGCAGCAAGTTCACAAAATTGGGCTTGGGCAATGTTAGTATTTAAACCTAAATTTTTAAACTAAAATGAAATTTAAGCAAAAAAGGTTTTTAGTTGGAGGATGGCGTTTACCGCTAATAGCACTTACTGGTGGTATCTTGGGACTATCTTTTTATGCTGCAATTGAATCTAAAGCAATATCATATTTATCAGATGATCCAGAAACGTGTGCAAATTGTCATGTAATGACGCCTCAATACACAACTTGGAGAAACAGTTCTCACAGAGAAGTAGCTAATTGTAATGATTGTCACGTTCCTCATGATAATATCATCAAAAAATATGCTTTCAAAGCAAAAGATGGACTATATCATGCCTCTGTGTTTACATCTAGAGGAGAGCCTGAAGTAATAAAAATGAAAGATGCTGGTATTGAAGTGGTACAGCAAAACTGTATCAGATGTCATCAAGATCAAGTTACAGATGCAAAATTAGATGCGCAAATCTCAGACCATTATAAGAATAGAACACAGCGTAATTGCTGGGAATGTCACCAAGAAGTTCCACATGGATCAGTACACAGTTTATCATCTACAAAATATTATGGTAAAGTACCTACTGAACACCAAGAATCAGTTCCTGAATGGATAGAAAAAATATTAAATAACGATACTAAACAAAATAATAACAATGAAGAATAAGAAGAAACTTTGGAGAAACTGGGCTGTATTTGTTGCAGCTATGGTAGTCGTTTTTCTACTAGGAATATTGGTATCTTCGATTACAGAACGAAAGATGGAAGCTAAGTATTCTTACACTCCACAAACAGAAATTAACAAATTAGAACCTAGAAACGAAGAATGGGGAAAGAACTTCCCTCGCGAATATCAATCTTACTACAAAACTGCGGACACTACATTTAAATCAAAATATAATGGTGGTGCAATGATTGATATGCTAGATGTAGACCCTAGATTAGTTGTCCTTTGGGCTGGCTATGGATTTGCCAAAGATTACAATCAAGGTCGTGGACACGTCTATGCTATTGAAGATTTAAGAAACACATTACGTACTGGTGCACCAACAGGACCAGATGATGGACCAATGCCTTCTACATGCTGGACATGTAAGTCACCTGACGTGCCACGTTACATAGAAGAAAATGGTGTTATCGATTATTATAGTGGTAAATGGTCTAGTAAAGGTGCAGAAATGGTTAATCCTATTGGCTGTGCTAACTGTCATGATGAAAAAACCATGAATCTTACTATTACGCAACCTGCACTTATTGAAGCATTCCAAAGACAAGGTAAGGATATTACCAAAGCGTCTCATAACGAAATGCGCTCACTAACCTGTGCACAATGTCACTCAGAGTATTATTTCAACAAAAAATTACCTGGAAAAGAAGGTGTACCTTATTTAGTATTCCCATGGGATGAAGGTATGACTCTAGAAGATATGGAAGAGTACTATGATAATGTTAAGCACGTAGATTGGGTACACAAATTAAGTAAAGCACCTATGCTTAAAGCACAGCACCCTGGATACGAAGTACACCAACAAGGTATACATGGTAAACGTGGAGTATCTTGTGCAGATTGCCATATGCCATACAAAACTGAAGGTGGACAAAAATTTACAGACCACCATATTCAGTCGCCTTTAAACAATGTTGCTAACTCTTGTCAAGTATGCCATAGAGAAGAAACAGATGAATTAATAAGAAATGTATTTGATAACCAAGACAAGATAATTCATAATAGAGATAAGCTCGAAGAATTATTAGTAAGAGCGCACGTTGAAGCTAAACAATGTTGGGATCTTGGTGCAACCGAAGAACAAATGAAAGATATTCTTCATGGTATTAGAATAGGACAATGGCGTTGGGATTATGCTGCTGCATCACATGGTGGCTCTTTCCATGCACCTGTAGAAACTGGTCGTGTAATTGCAAGAGGTATTGATATTACACAAGAAACAAGAATAAAACTAGCTAAACTTCTTATAAAATTAGGATTTGAAGGTGAAGTAGATTATCCAGATATCTCAACCAAAGCAAAAGCGCAAGAATTTATTGGCTTACCAGTTGAAAAACTAAAAGCCGAAAAAGAAAGATTCTTAAAAGAATTGGCTCCAAAGTGGGATGAAGAAGCTGAAAAAAGAGAAAGTGCTTATTAATTAAGGTTTTCTAATTCTCAATTGAATTAATTATCATGAAAAAACAAAAACAACATAACCTCTGGGACAAACCTTGGGGTTATGTTGAATCTTTTATTATTGGAATGGGTTTAATGTTAGCAGGATTTGCTATTGAAGCTAGTACTGGTAATGCCATTACATTAAGCATATCCTTCCCTCACAATCTCATTATTTTAATTGCATATTGCACTCTACTATTTGTAGCACACAAATGGTTTAGTCATGTGCAAATCATAAGGTGGTTAACAAAAGTTCCAGCTGCGATTTCAAGTATCAGTTTGGTAACATTTATGGTGATGATTATGGGAATAATACCTCAAACCCATTCCGATAATTATTTAGTAAATCTTTTAGGCCTTAATCACATTACCACCAATTGGGCCTTTATTTTAATTCTTTTTGTGTTCTTAAGCAATTTAGGATTAGTTACAATTAAACGCTTTCTTCAATTTAAAACATCTAATATAGGGTTTATTTTAAATCACTTAGGACTGTTTATAGCACTAACCGCAGGATTACTAGGTAGCGGAGATTTAGAACGACTTACAATTCAAACTACAGAAGAACAGCCTAGCTGGATTGCCTATAATGAAGACAATCAACCTGTAGAATTACCTTTTGCTTTTGTACTAAATGATTTTAGACTTGATGAATATGCACCAAAACTTGCTCTTGTTGATAACGAAACTGGAGAATTACATTTTAATGAAGGTAAAAATCTCTACCTTATAGAAAAAGGCAATGACTATGTTTTTGGTGATTACGATATTAAAGTTGATGATTTTTTAGTAACCTCTGGGCGTATTGGAGATCGATATGCATTTACTAATGAATTAGGAGCTCCCCCTTCTGCACTTGTTGAGGTTTATGACAAACAAAAGGATAGCACTATTAATGGTTGGATTTCTTGTGGCAGCTTTATAAAACAACCTCAGTCATTAAAAATTAATGAACAAATCTCTTTAGTAATGACTATTCCTGAAGCTAAAAAATTCAGTTCAGACATTACTATACTTACAAAAGATGAGCAACAAATAAAAGCCACTTTAGAAGTTAACAAACCCTATAAACATGACCATTGGAAAATTTACCAATACAGTTATGATGATACTTTAGGAAAATGGTCTAATACAAGCGTTTTAGAATTAGTAAAAGACCCTTGGTTACCATACATATATATTGGTATTTTTATGATGATTGCAGGCGCGATATACATGTTTTGGATAGGCAATACAAAAATTAACAAACAACCAAATGGATTGGATTAATTTCCCTTATTATTTTACAGTAACCATTAGCTTATGGCTTATAGGTATCATTGCGCTGTTGTATTCTTATAAAAAAGAATCCTTTAGTAAAATTGCTCTTGTCTTTTTAGGAATAGGCTCTTTAGCTTTAATTGCTTTTGTTATTAATTTGTGGATACAATTAGACAGACCACCAATGAGAACCCTTGGCGAAACACGCTTATGGTATTCTACATTTATTCCTGTAATTGGTTTTATTACTTATTTTAGATGGAAATACAAATGGTTTCTTATTTATAGCTTTTGTATGGCTGGACTCTTTTTGGTTATCAATTACCTTAATCCAGAAACACATTCAAAAACTTTAATGCCAGCTTTACAAAGTGTTTGGTTTATCCCTCACGTACTCGTTTATCTATTCTCTTATGCTGTTTTGTCTGCATCTTGTATTATAGCTATTAAAGGTACCTATGAGATATACAAAGGTTCTTTTAATCCTTCTCATGTAAAATTAGCTGACAATTTAGTTTATATAGGATTTAGCTTCTTAACTCTCGGATTACTCTTTGGTGCACTTTGGGCAAAAGAAGCTTGGGGACATTACTGGACTTGGGATCCAAAAGAAGTATGGGCTTTCTTAACTTGGATGGGTTATCTCATTTATATTCATTATCGCTTTTTCCATCCTAATAAATCTAAACAAGCACTATATATACTTTCGGTTGCTTTTATTATACTTTTAGTTTGTTGGTTTGGAGTTAATTACCTTCCTGTTGCATCAAATAGTGTACATACCTACACGCAGTAAATGGGTTTGAAGTATTCTAAACAACAATTTAATAAAGATAGAACACTTAAAAATTTAATAGCCTTATTCCAAAAGCATTTCTGATTAAGAAATGCTTTTTATATTTAATGTTTTAAGACAAACATACTATGCATGCATAATTTTCACTAATTTATTATGCATGCATAGTATTTTTTTTTATCTTTGGATCTAATAAAAATTGAATGAAAGACAAAACCATAGATTACGTACTGAGAACCACATGGTTAGCAGTAAATAAAATGTATAATGAAGAGGCTTTAAAATTTGGCACAACAATGGCTACTGGCTTTGCGCTATTAAGCATAGATCCTGAAAAAGGAACACCTTCTACATCATTAGGTCCAAAAATGGGTATGGAAGCAACAAGCTTATCGCGTACCCTAAAAACTATGGAAGAAAAAGGTTTAATAGAACGTAAACCTAACCCAGAAGATGGTCGTGGCGTACTTATTCATCTCACAGAATTCGGAAGAGAAAAAAGAGCATACTCTAAAGAACGTGTTTTAACTTTTAACGAAGCCATTAAATCTAATATTGATGATGAAAAGATAAAGCACTTTTATGAAGTGGCTGAACTAATCAACAATATGATTTCTAACAAGAAAATATATACAATTAAAAAGAACACATTTTAAAATATAATGAGTAAACGTAGAATTAATAAAGTTGCAGTAATTGGCTCAGGAATTATGGGAAGCGGAATCGCTTGTCATTTTGCCAATATTGGAGTTGACGTTTTACTTTTAGACATCGTTCCTAGAGAACTTAATGATGCCGAAAAAGCAAAAGGTCTTACCCTTGAAGACAAAGCCGTAAGAAATCGTTTAGTAAACGATTCACTTAAAGGTGCTTTAAAATCGAAACCCTCTCCTATTTATCATCAAAAATTTGCTAGTAGAATTACTACTGGAAACTTAGAAGATGATATCGCAAAGGTTAAAGATGTAGATTGGATTATTGAAGTTGTTGTAGAGCGTTTAGATATCAAGAAAATGGTTTTTGAGAATCTTGAAAAACACAGAACTCCAGGAACCTTGATCACTTCTAACACCTCTGGAATTCCTATCAAATTTATGAGTGAAGGTCGTAGTGAAGATTTCCAAAAGCATTTCTGTGGAACACACTTCTTCAATCCTGCACGTTACTTAAAATTATTTGAGATTATTCCAGGGCCACAAACCTCTCAAGACGTTTTAGATTTCTTAAATGGTTATGGAGAGCAATTCCTAGGAAAAACGTCTGTAATAGCTAAAGATACGCCTGCGTTTATTGGAAACAGAATTGGAATTTTTGGAATTCAATCTCTTTTCCATCAAGTTAAAGAATTAGGACTCACTATAGAGGAAGTCGACAAATTAACAGGACCTGTTATTGGTCGTCCAAAATCGGCAACCTTCAGAACAGTTGATGTGGTTGGATTAGATACTTTAGTTCATGTTGCAAATGGGATTTATGACAACTGTCCAGATGATGAAGCACATGAATTGTTTAAATTACCAGATTTCATCAACACTATGATGGAAAACAACTGGTTAGGAAGCAAAACAAAGCAAGGGTTCTACAAGAAAGTTGTTAATGATGGGAAGAAAGAAATCTTATCATTGGATTTAGACACTTTAGAATACCGTTCTAAAAAAAGAGCGTCTTTTGCCACTTTAGAATTAACTAAAACTGTTGATAAGGTTATCGATAGGTTCAAAATTTTAGTTAGTGGAAAAGATAAAGCTGGAGCATTCTATAGAAAGAATTTCGCAGCAATGTTCCAATATGTATCAAACAGAATTCCTGAAATCACAGACGAACTCTATAAGATTGATGATGCTATGAAAGCTGGATTTGGTTGGGAACATGGGCCTTTCCAAATTTGGGATGCTATTGGAGTTGAAAAAGGTATCGAAATCATGAAAGCTGAAGGTTTACAGCCAGCAGCTTGGGTTAATGACATGATTGCTTCAGGAAGTGCTTCGTTCTATACTGTTAATAATGGAGCAACATATTATTATGACATTCCATCAAAACAACAAACTAAAAAACCTGGACAAGATGCATTCATTATTCTAGATAATATTAGAAAGTCAAATGAAGTATTTAAAAATTCGGGCGTTGTTATTGAAGACTTAGGAGACGGAATTTTAAACTGTGAATTCCAATCTAAAATGAACACCATTGGTGGTGATGTTTTAGCTGGATTAAACAAAGCTGTGGATTTAGCTGAAAAAGACTTTGAAGGTTTAATTATCGGAAATCAAGGTGCAAACTTCTCTGTAGGTGCAAATATTGGAATGATTTTTATGATGGCTGTTGAGCAAGAATATGACGAATTGAACATGGCTATCAAATATTTCCAAGATACCATGATGCGTATGCGCTACTCTTCTATTCCAACGGTTGCAGCACCTCACGGAATGACACTTGGAGGTGGATGTGAGTTATCATTACACGCAGACAAAGTCGTTGCTGCTGCAGAGACTTATATTGGTTTAGTAGAATTTGGAGTTGGTGTAATTCCTGGTGGTGGAGGTTCTAAGGAAATGACTTTAAGAGCTCAAGATTTATTCCACAAAGGTGATGTACAATTAAATGTATTACAAGAACACTTCTTAACCATTGGTATGGCAAAAGTTGCTACTTCAGCTTATGAAGCTTTTGATACGAACATACTTCAAAAAGGAAAAGACGTTGTTGTTGTGAATAAAGACAGACAAATTGCAACTGCTAAAGCACATGCCAAATTAATGGCTGATGCTGGATATACACAACCTGTAAAACGTGATGATATTTTAGTATTAGGTAAGCAAGCATTGGGTATGTTCTTAGTAGGAACAGATGCAATGAATGCTTCAAAATACATTTCTGAACACGATCAAAAAATTGCAAATAAACTAGCCTATGTAATGGCTGGAGGAGATTTATCAGAACCAACAAAAGTTACTGAACAATACTTATTAGATATTGAGCGAGAAGCTTTCTTAAGTCTATGTACAGAACGTAAGACCTTAGAAAGAATTCAGCATATGTTAAAAACTGGTAAACCGTTGAGAAATTAGAAAATAGAATAAAGAGTATAGAATAAAGACTTGAGAAACTGTCTATTTTCTCTTCTCTATTCTCTCTTTTCTTAAAACAAGAAATAATGAAAACAGCATATATAGTAAAAGGATATAGAACAGCCGTAGGAAAGTCTAAAAAAGGGGTGTTCAGATTTAAAAGAGCTGACGAATTAGCTGCTGAAACCATCAAATATATGATGGGAAAATTACCAGAGTTTGATGTAAAGCGAATTGATGATGTTATAGTTGGTAATGCAATGCCTGAAGGTTCTCAAGGATTAAACATGGCAAGAATCATTTCTTTAATAGGATTAGATTCTGTAGATGTTCCTGGAGTAACTGTAAACCGTTTTTGTTCTTCTGGATTAGAAACAATTGGAATGGCAGTTGCTAAAATCCAATCAGGAATGGCAGAATGCATCATTGCAGGAGGAACTGAAAGTATGAGTTCTGTGCCAATGACAGGATTTAAACCAGAACTAAATTACGATTTAGTAAACGCTGGTCACGAAGACTATTATTGGGGAATGGGAAATACAGCAGAAGCTGTTGCTCAACAATACAATATTTCAAGAGAAGATCAAGATAAGTTTGCTTACGAATCACACATGAAAGCTTTAAAAGCTTTAGATAGTGATCGTTTCCAAGATCAAATTGCACCAATAGATGTAGAAGAAACATACATTGATGCTAAAGGAAAGCGTGCAACAAGAAATTATACAGTAACCAAAGACGAAGGTCCTCGTAGAGGTACTAGTGTTGAAGCTTTAGCAAAATTACGTCCAGTATTTGCCGCTAATGGTTCAGTAACAGCAGGAAACTCATCGCAAACTAGTGATGGTGCTGCTTTTGTCATGGTTATGAGTGAAGATATGGTCAAAGAGTTAGGTATTGAGCCTGAAGCGCGTTTAGTAAGTTATGCTGCAGCTGGAGTACCACCACGCATTATGGGAATTGGTCCTGTAGCTGCAGTTCCAAAAGCTTTAAAACAAGCAGGTTTACAACAAAATGATGTAGAACTGATAGAATTAAATGAAGCTTTTGCTTCGCAATCTTTGGCTGTAATTAGAGAGTTGGATTTAAATCCAAACATCATTAATGTTAATGGTGGTGCAATTGCACTTGGACATCCACTAGGTTGTACTGGAGGAAAACTATCCGTACAGTTATTTGATGAAATGCGTAAGCGTAATATGCAAGGAAAATATGGTATGGTTACCATGTGTGTTGGTACTGGACAAGGTGCCGCAGGAATTTTTGAATTTCTTTCGTAAGAACCAAGACTAACAGACACAAGATTCAAAATATTAATATGCATAATTTCAAAAAACTTAAAGTTTGGACCGAAAGTATGAGTTTAGTATCAAAAACATATAAGCTTACAAAATCGTTTTCTGATTTTGAGAAATTTGGATTGGTTTCCCAAATGAATCGTTGTGCTGTGTCTATACCTTCAAATATTGCTGAAGGTTCAAGCAAAAGTTCTAATAAGCACTTTAAATCTTATTTAGAAATTAGCTTAGGCTCTTCTTTTGAATGGGAAACTCAATTAATTATAGCATATAACGAACAATATCTTTCGAAAGAAAAATTTAATGAGTTAGAACAAAATATAAAACAAATACAAAAAATGATCTCAAGTTTTAAAAAGGGTTTAGACACTTAAGTCTTGATTCTTAGTTCTTGAATCTAAACATCTAAATAGCAATGGAAGCAAAAGAAAAAGAATTATTAAGAGGAGGACAATTCCTTGTAAAAGAAACGAAATGTGAAGACGTATTTACTCCTGAAGATTTTTCAGAAGAGCAAATAATGATGCGTGATTCTGTAAAAGAATTTGTCGATAGAGAAATTTGGCCACATAAAGAGCGTTTTGAAAAGAAAGATTACGCTTTTACAGAGGAATTAATGAAAAAAGCTGGTGAACTTGGATTCTTAAGTGTTGCTGTTCCTGAAGCTTATGAAGGTATGGGATTAGGTTTTGTCTCTACAGTTTTAACATGTGATTATATTTCTGGTGCAACTGGATCTTTTAGTACTGCATTTGGAGCACATACTGGAATTGGAACCATGCCAATAACACTTTATGGAACTGAAGCACAAAAACAAAAATACGTTCCAAAATTAGCTAGCGGTGAATGGATGGGAGCTTACTGTTTGACAGAGCCAACTGCTGGTTCTGATGCCAATTCAGGAAAAACAAAAGCTGTTCTTACAGAGGATGGCACGCATTATCTTATTTCTGGGCAAAAAATGTGGATCTCAAATGCTGGATTCTGTAATTTAATGATTGTATTCGCTCGTATTGAAGATGACAAAAATATTACTGGATTTATCGTAGAATATGATCCAAAAAATCCAAATGGAATT
>NZ_JAOARH010000149.1 GCF_025210595.1 Winogradskyella sp. | reverse complement strand
ACAAGTGGCATAGGACGTGCTACTGCTCACGAATTTGCAAAACATGGCATCAACCTTATTCTTTGCGGAAGACGTCAAGAGCGTTTAGAAACCATCCAAAAAGCACTGGGACGTCATACCAATGTGCATGTTTTGAATTTTGATGTTCGTGATAAAGCCGCGGTATTTAATGCCATTGAACAACTTCCTGAAGATTTCAAAAACATAGATATTCTTATCAATAATGCAGGAAATGCACATGGATTAGACCCAATACAAGATGGTAGCCTAGACGATTGGGATGCAATGATGGATATCAACGTCAAAGGTTTACTTTATGTAAGTAAAGCCATTATTCCACAAATGACTGAGCGCTGTTCTGGACATATCATAAATATTGGTTCTTCTGCTGGAAAAGAAGTTTACCCAAAAGGAAACGTGTATTGTGCTAGTAAACACGCTGTTTTAGCTATTACTGATGGGATGCGCATTGACTTAAATCCTTATGGCATAAAAGTGACTGCCATAAATCCTGGATTGGTAGAAACCGAATTTTCGCAAGTACGTTTTAAAGGTGATGCTATTGCTGACAATGTATATAATGGCTATAAAGCATTACAGGCTGAAGATATTGCAGAAATTATTCAGTTTGCCATTTCGCGTCCAGCACATGTAAATATTGCTGATTTACTGGTGTTTCCAACAGCTCAAGCCAATAGTGTTACTGTGAAAAAAGAGATGTGATAACTGAGTTAAAACATAGATGGACACAACTTTGTAATAACAAAGATTCTCAATTGACTTCTCAATTATGGAATGAAATTGAAACTCAATATTCTGAAAAATCTCGACATTATCACACTTTAAATCACCTCCATCATATGTTTCAAGCTTATGATGAAGTTGAACCATTAATTCATCATAAAGCAGCATTTCAATTCGCTATATGGTATCACGATATTATATATAAAGCTTCTAAAAACAACAACGAAGAACAAAGTGCTCGAGTTGCTGTAGACAGATTACAAAAATTGAGTTTAGAAAATTCTCAAATTGAGCTAATCAAAACGCTCATTATATCTACAAAAAAACATTCCATATTAGCAGATAAACATATTTCTGATAATGCATATTTATTAGATATTGATTTATCCATATTAGGCTCTCACTGGGACAGTTATCAAAGGTATTGCTCAAATATTCGGAAAGAATATAAAATCTATCCAACTTTCATGTATAACAAAGGTCGAAAACAAGTGTTAAAACACTTTTTAGATAGGAATTCTTTGTATTTTACTGAGTATTTTAAAGGAAAATTTGAAACACAAGCCCGAAAGAATATCAAAAGAGAGTTAGAACTATTATGATTAATAAACGCTTACTTATCAAAAACTTACTCGCTCATAATGATGAGAACAGTTTTTATGATAAAAAGCGAAAGATTAATATCAGCGAAAAAGAAGGTAAAGCAAAGTTCTTAAAACACGTTTGTGCATTAAGTAATAGCAACCCTCAGAACAATTCATTTATTGTTATTGGTGTACAAGACGAAGACAATAAAATTATTGGTGTGGATTTCTTTGATGACAGTAAAATCCAGAACCTTATCAATGCCTATATGACCAATCCACCTATTGTACAATATGAAAACATTCCTTTTCCACATTTACCAGATGACAAGGTTGTTGGCTTAGTCACCATTAGGCCTAAAGGCAATAACAGCATTACCTCACTTCGTAAAAACATTTGGAAGTATTATGGTGGCTCGGTCTTCTTTAGAGAAGGCAGCATTAGCATGCCAAAAGTTTTTGATATAGAAATCAAAGATGTCAATTCTACCATTGTTTCGGCAATAGAAAAGCATGCGCAAAACAACATTCAACATACTCTGGATGGTGTTTTTGATTTTATGAATAAGCGAAAAGATTATGCACCGCAGTATATGGTATTCAAAGAATATTTTGTATTGTGCTGGTCTGGACAAAAGAAAGTGGTGAAAAGTGAAGTATTTTATTCTCGAGTAGATATTGAATTGATCAACGAACAAGTACGTTTATTTTTCTCCAATCTAGATGAAGTTTCTATTGAATATACTACCGATTCTTTTAAAATCATAGAATACGTCAACCTCGGTTTACAAGGTTCCAAAAAGTATTTACAACTAGAAGAAACCATAATTCATTTCAGTAATAACGCCAATTATAGTATAGAATCAAAACTCTTATTTCAACCTCCACAATACGATAAAAAAGTATTACATCATATCTACAACACCAATAATGCTATTTTAGAAAAACTAAAAAAAGGATTAACCCTTAACACACAAGAACGTATTGACCTCAAAAACCTTCCTGTCACTTATTTGATTTGTTATTTTAATCTTTTCCCTGACGCTATTGATAAGCTTACAGAAGCAAAACCATATTTAAAAGCTTACAATAAAGAAGTCTATAAATTATTTAAAGAATCTATGCGAATTCTCAGAAAAGTAAAATACAGCTAAGCTAACTCAACAACTCAAAATTAACCATTCGTACAAAATACATTACCAATCACACAACCTTTAATTTATAAGGTGTTATCTCGACTAGCTTTATAGTTTTAAAAACTTTATTTACAACTAAATAACTAATAATTATGAAAACATCTTTAAAGATTTTTAATCTTCTTTTTGCCGCAATTATGCTATTAAATTTTTCGTGTAAAAGCGATGACGATTCTATAGACGAAGAAGCCACACTACCAGTATTAACACTATCTAACGCAAGTTATGATGCCACATTCTTTTCTACTGGGCAAACAAATGCTCCAACGGTAAATTGGAATGGCAACATTGGAACATTTAGCTTAGGATCTCCTTCGCTAGGTTTTAGTGTAGACGAAGACACAGGAGTTGTTTCTTGGGATCGCTCAATATCTATAGGAAGCAATGAAGTTGAATTAATTGCAACAAACGCTAATGGTTCTGACTCTATAACTATTACAGTACAAAATCAGTTTATGGGAGACTTTTACGGTAATTATAATTATGATCCTAATTCAACAAGCGCCAACAACTATTTAGAAATGAACTTTAATGTAGATGGTAGCATGGGACTTATAGCTAATAATACAAATGCCATCGGAACTTGGACACATTCTGATAATATAATTACCTGCGTATATTCATATGATAATAACAACTCATTTTACTCAATGGTATTTACACTTAATCATGATAATACTTCTGCGCAATTAACAGGTTATTGGAGTATTGGAGAAACTTTACAAGACCCAGCTGATGGATATGTTTACTTAAATCCAAGCACATAAATAATTATAGTAACGAGCTACTTAATTTATTAGCTCAATGGCTTTAAGAATAGAATACGCTAAACTTTATATAAAAAACATAATTTAGACCTACATAAGTCTTATAAAGAAACCATTAGAGTATCACATAAAGTAAAATACAGTTAATTTAGTAAGATTTAAGTCTTGTTTCGTCTGTGTTTTTTGCACCTCATCGAATCATAAATTAATTAGGTACCGATTATACAATTTTTCATACCATTCATCAAAAATTTTGAACAAGCCATAAATATTATACGCATCTTTGAAGTGCTATTAATCAATTACATAACCTTGTTTCACTTAGCTTAATGCTAATTTTGAAACAGGGTTTTTAATTAAATAAAATTCAAAGATTTGTGTTTAGAGGTAATTATACCTTCCGAAGAAACATTCAACCAATTAATGAGTATTGTTTTATAAACCGCTCTAAAATCAATCTCATATTTTAAATCACCATTACCATCTAAATCACTCAAACTTGCTAAATCATTATAAAAACCTGCTTTCTTTAGGTTTTTTCCAATAACAAAAACATTGTTAGCAGCACCATGATCAGTGCCATTAGCAGCATTTTGTTTTACTCGTCTACCAAACTCTGAAAATGTTAAAACAAGTGTATCTTTAAACGTTTGGTTTTGTTTTAGGTCGTTTACAAAAGCCGATACACCTTCTGCGTATTGAGACAATAACCTAGCTTGTTTATATTGCTGATTGGCATGCGTATCAAAGCCTCCTAAAGACGCGTAAAACACTTTTGTTTCTAAATTAGAGTTAATAAACTGTGCTACATTCTTTAATTGTTTTGCAAACTTGCCTGAAGGATAATCTTGCTGCGACAGTTTCACTTTTGTGTTTTCATAAATATATTTAGCAGAAGATTTTGCTTCTATCATAGTTTGGTACAAGTAACCCAAATTATGTTCGTTTAAATGTGTGTCATTATAGTGATTAAGCACACTTTTAAAGTAAGGATCTTTTGCTGTTTTATAAAGCACTTTGTAATCGTTAGTGGCAATACCATTAAAATGCTCCCCTTTCATAGCCAAACTCAATTGTTGGTTCATTTCTATAGCGTTATATGGTTTTTTACCATACTTATCTAGATAACGTCCCAACCAACCACTTTGCAAATACTCATCAGAATTACTTGCAGTTTGCCATATATCCATAGACCTAAAATGTGATCGTACAGGGTTTGGATAACCTACATTATTGATAATTGAAAGTTCACCATTATCATATAATGTGCGCAAAGGAGCTAAACTAGAATGAAAACCTAAATCGTCATTTAGCTTTATAACATCTTTTGTAATT
>NZ_JAOARH010000148.1 GCF_025210595.1 Winogradskyella sp. | reverse complement strand
TAAATATTATGGCGCAAGATACATTAAATTAATATTTTTATGCCATAAGCTTAACGTAGATTTTAGTTAAAAAATATATGCGAATTGATAAATATCTTTGGTGTGTTCGTTATTACAAAACGAGAAACATAGCAACTCAAGCCTGTAAAAAAGGACAGGTAAAATTAAATGAGGTAACTGTCAAACCTTCTAGAGAAGTTTATCCAACAGATAAAATTGAACTTAGAAAAGACCAAATCACTTACCAATTAACGGTTAATGATTTACCTCCTAATCGCGTTGGTGCTAAACTTGTAGATATTTACAGAACAGATACAACTCCTAAAGAAGCTTTTGCTGCAAAAGAACTCCTAAAATACAGTAAAGACTACTACAGAAAAAAAGGAACCGGAAGACCAACAAAAAAAGACAGAAGAGATATAGATAATTTTTATGAAGAAGAATGAATTTAACAAACAATATTGGGAAGATTTATACAAAACCCAACAAACCGGATGGAATATTGGCTACCCTTCTACTCCAATCAAGGATTATATTAATCAATTAGAAAATAAATCTTTAGAAATCCTAATTCCAGGTGCAGGCAATAGCTATGAAGCGGAGCACCTATGGAATACAGGTTTTAAAAACACCTACGTATTAGATATAGCAAAACAACCCTTAGAAAACTTTAAACAACGGGTTACTTCTTTTCCTGAGGAACAATTATTTCATCAAGACTTTTTTAAGCTCAACAAACAATTCGATATTATTATAGAGCAAACTTTTTTTTGTGCTTTAAATCCAACTTTAAGAGAAGCATATGCAGAAAAAATGCACCAACTGCTTAAACCAAATGGTAAAATGGCTGGTTTGCTCTTTAATTTTCCGCTATCTGAATCTGGCCCACCTTTTGGAGGAAGTCTTACTGAATATAAATCGCTTTTTAGTAAATACTTTAAAATAAAAACTCTAAAGCCCTCAATTAATTCTATAAAAGAAAGACAAGGTAAAGAACTGTTTTTTATCTTTGAAAAGTTGTAATTGATATTTTACTAATCTATACAACAGTTATAAATAATAATTTGGATAAGCTACATTATGGCATTAACAAAAAACACCATTTTAAGTCACAAAGAAATTGAACATAAAATAAGACGTATTGCTTATCAAATCTATGAAAGTAATGTAAACGAGACTGAGATTATTATAGCTGGTATAGAAACTAATGGATACATTCTTGCTAGAAAAATAAAGCAACAATTAGATAAAATTTCTGAAATCAATTCTATTTTGTGTAAGGTTAAAATAGATAAAACCGCACCAACAAACCCAATAACAACTTCAATAAAACAAGAGGAGTATACCAACAAATCTATTGTACTAATAGACGATGTATTAAACTCTGGAAGCACATTAATATATGGTATTAAGCACTTTTTGGATGTACCGTTAAAACAATTCAAAACTGCTGTGTTAGTGAATAGAAATCATAAAAAATTTCCTGTAAAAGCAGATTTCAAAGGTATTTCGCTTTCTACTTCGCTTTTTGAACATGTTCACGTAAATCTTTCTAAACAGCCATACGAAGCTTATTTAGATTAAACACATTAAAATATCTTCTATAACGTCTTGCTGCATTTTATGATCTGTATTTATGGTATAGTGTGCTTCATTATAATATTGAGTACGTTCAAAAAGATGTTTTCCTATAAATTCTGTAAGCTCATCTTCGGTTTTGAGATGACTAATTACAGGTCTTTTTTCAATTTCACTAAACAAGCGTTTTGTTAATAATGGTATTGAAAGCTTCAAATAGAATAATTTGATCTTGTCATTATTTAATAAAACACTAAGATTTTTTCCATAACATGGAGTTCCTCCACCTAATGACAAAATAATATTGTCTTCAGAGCTTAAAATTTCATTTAAATAAAATGTTTCTTTTTTTCTGAAATATATCTCGCCTTTTTGTTTAAAAATCTCAGGAATTGAAGCCAATTCCTTTTCTGAAATATAGCTATCTAAATCTAAGGATTTGTAACTCAACACAGTAGCTAACCCCTTACCTATTGTTGACTTACCAGATCCCATGTATCCCATTAACACTACTACCATAAACCTATCTATTAATTTTAGACGAATTGCATGCTCAAGAACAAAAAAACAAAAAATTAAATAAAAAAAGTGTTGTTTTATTAATTAAACATTTTATATTTGCACCCTCGTTAATGAGAACATAACAATGACCGGGTAGCTCAGTTGGTAGAGCATCTCCCTTTTAAGGAGAGGGTCCTGGGTTCGAGCCCCAGCCCGGTCACAAAAAGTTAAGCAAAAAAGCTTAACTTTTTTTTTATCTTTATTCATCATAATGCGCACGTGGCGGAATTGGTAGACGCGCTGGCTTGAGGGGCCAGTGACCGCTTAGGTCGTGGAAGTTCGAATCTTCTCGTGCGCACAATATCCTACTTTATACACCTATTTTCTATAACACATAGCTAATACATAAATTGGCTATTACTAATTATACCTATTTTTTTAATATTAAGTAATTTGAAATTCAGCTTAATTATTAAGTGATTTTATTTTACTGATAAAAGCTTCCTTATACACACGACCAATAGGTATATTATAATCATCTATTAGAACTTGATTTCCTGAAATCTTTGAAATTTTAGAAACATTAACCACAAAAGATTTATGAACCTTATAGAATTGCATATCATCTAAGCGCTCTTCCCATTGTTTTAATGTATCTGAGCTTAAATGCATCTTATCAATGGTGTAAACTTCACAATATTTATCTACAGAAGTTATATATAGAATACTATCACTATCTATTTTCACTAAATCATGTCCAGATTTAATAAAAAATTCTTTATTTAGAGGTAAAGGCTTAGGCATTACTTCAACTTTTGAAATACTTGCTGTATTTGCTTTTGTAACTGCCTGAATAAACCTCTGAAAAGAAAAAGGTTTCAATAAATAATCTACCACATTATAATCATAACTTTCTAAAGCATATTCAGAAAAAGCAGTTGTTAGTATAATTTGTGGTGATTGCTGTAATGTTTTTAAGAAATCTATTCCCGAAATTTTAGGCAAATGAATATCTAAAAATATAATACCTATAGTATTTTCTTGTAAAAATGAAATGGCAGATATAGCATTAGAAAATGTTGCTTTTAAATCTAAACTACCAATATCTTCAATATATTTTTTTAAAATACGTTGAGCAGGTGGCTGATCTTCAATTATTATACAAGTTCTTTTCATTTGTTATATTTAATACTTCTTTTCAGCATTAATAATCTGTTTTAACTCCAGAACCAACCTATATCAAATCTAGTGTTAATTCAACAATAAATTGTCTTTTAGCTTCCTTTAGTTTAAGCTTGTGCTTATTTGGGTACAACAACTGTAAACGTTTTTTCACATTATCCAAACCTATACCTTTATCTAAACTATCATTATTAGAATTAGGTAAAAAACTATTGGCACAGGTAAAGCTTAATTGCCCTTTATCTGAAACATGTATAGCTATATCAATAACAATATTTTCGCTCTGACTCGCTAAACTATGTTTAAATGCATTCTCAACAAAAGTGACTAAAATAAGTGGTGCTATTTTAAAATTATCATGGCTACCAATAGTAGTAAAACTTATAGCTCCTCTATCTTCTATCTGAAGTTCATTGAGCTTAACAAAGTTTTGTAAATGCTCTATATCTTTAGACAAAACTACCTTATCTGCCTTACAATCATAAATCATATAACGCAAAACTGAAGACAACTCTAAAATTATAGACGGTGTTTTAGATGAATTTTCTATGGCGTAAGCATACAAATTATTAAGATTGTTAAACAAAAAATGAGGATTAATCTGAGATTTCAAAAAGCGTAATTCACTTTCTTTAACTGAAAGTTGCAACTGCTCTAACTCTTGTTGTTTTCTAACCATTTGCCACACTATTTTAAAACTTACAACCATAAAAATAATTGGCGCAATTCCTATAAGTGTATAAAAAATATTAGAAACATGATCTGCACGCTCGCCACCAACAAAGATAGGTTCTAAAACATACTCTTCTACCGCATAAACCGCTAATAATATGCTTACAATAAGCGTCCAAAACAAAAAATATTGTTTTGAATAAAAATAGCGAGGCATTACTTTTTTACTAATAAAAAAAGCAACTATGACATAAAATGAAAAAAACACAAAATCATAGTATTCAATACCATGGTTGTGCCTATCGTAAGTATATACAAAAAAAAGCACAACAAGAAATATGGTTTCGTAAACAAATGTACTTATTTTCAATACATTAAATGATGCTCTCATAAAACAAATGTATAGAATTAAATCCCGAAAACACAGCAATTATCGCAAACACCAATAACAACAACCTCAACGACACTTACACGCACATTATCTGTTAAAATGCTTTTTAAGTAATAGAATATGTCGTTGACGAAATTCTTTTCATTAAACAAAAATTAGCCTTTAGATTTGCACGCAAAAATGTAACACCATGAAAAGAAACTATCTTTTACTCATACTTATCTGCTTAAACATTTCATTGTCTTTTGCTCAAGATGGCTTTAAAATCATAGGAAAAACTATAGATAAAAAATCTAATCAACCTATAGAATTTGCGACCATAATAATAGTAGATAACGTTACTAAAAAACCTATTACTGGTACTACAACACAGATAGATGGTAGTTTTAATGTTACCACAAATTCCGCTAATTTTTATGTAGAAGTTACTTTTATTGGCTACCTAAAAAAAACCATAAACGATTTTAGTACAAAAAATAAGGTAATCAATTTAGGTTCTATCATTTTAGAAGAAGACACAGAATCTTTAGACGAGGTTGTGGTTAGAGCAGAAAAATCTCAAACTTCATTTAAACTAGACAAACGCATATTTAATGTTGGTACAGACCTTAGTTCTACTGGTGCTAGTGCCTTAGAAGTACTTAACAATGTACCATCTGTAAATGTAAATATTGAAGGGCAAATTAGTTTGCGTGGCAGTCAAGGTGTTCAAATTTTAATTAATGGCAAACCTTCAATCTTAGCTGATGAAGGTAGTGGTGCTTTAGGCACACTTACTGCTGAAATGATTGACCGAATAGAAGTTATTACAAACCCTTCAGCCAAGTACGATGCCGAAGGTACTTCTGGTATTATTAATATTGTTCTTAGAAAAGAAGAAAAAAGAGGCATTAACGGCTCTGTAAGTGTAAATGTAGGTACACCAAACAATAATAGCATTGGTGTTAGCCTTAATAAACGTACCGAAAAATTTAACCTGTTCACACAACTCGGATTAGGGCGAAGAACATTTCCTTTTGAACGTATTAACAATAATGAAGATCTTGAAAACAACACCAATTTAAGAACCAAAGGAGATGGCAACAAACATGAAAATTTTTACAATCTTATCTTAGGAACCGATTATCATATCAACGATAACAATGTCATTACCCTTTCAGGAAATTTCGCCTATGAAGTTGAAGATGAAGATTCTGAAAATTTATTTTCATACTTTGAAGAAAATGCTCAAACACAAGGCTGGACACGTACTGAAGTTACAGAAGCAACAAATCCTAAATACCAATTCGATTTTCAATATCATAGCGATTTTAAAAGCCATGAAGACCACGATTTAACCTTTAGCGCATTGGGTTCATTTTTTGGAAAAGATAAAACGTCTGATTTTGCAGATCGTACCACTTTTGGAGATCGTGATGATTTCGATCAACAAACAGCAACCGATTTTAAAGAAGCACGCTACACCTTTAAGTTAGATTACACCTACCCTTTTGCAGATAAATACACTATAGAGTTAGGTTCGCAATACATAATAAATGATGTCACCAACGATTATGAGGTTGGTACTTTTGATAACGGAAATCTTATTTTAGACCCTAATCTTACCAACAACTTTAATTTTGACCAAAATGTATTAGGCATCTACGTTACTTTTGGAGTTGAGTTTGATAAACTAGGACTAAAAGCTGGTCTTAGATTAGAAAACACTGATATAAATACTCTATTAGAAAACACAAATGAGAAGAATGCACAAAACTATACAGATTTATTTCCTAGCGCACATGCTTCTTACAAACTAACAGATGACATCTCTATACAAGTTGGTTATTCTAGACGTATCTACAGGCCTAGAATGTGGGATTTAAATCCATTTTTTAATATCCGTAATAACTTTAATATTTCTACAGGAAACCCTAACTTAGAAGCAGAATACACAGATTCATACGAAGTAACAAGTATTTTTAAACTTGGTAAGGCTTCTTTTAATTTTGGGGTTTTTCATCGTTATACTACAGATGTTATTGAAGATGTTACCACTTTTAGTGATGGCATAAGTACACGTTTACCAATTAACTCTGGAACAAATAATACAACTGGTATTGAATTTAACTTTAAATACAGTCCAATAAAATGGGCAAGCTTTTTAGGTGATTTTAACTGGAACAATTTTGATCGCAAAGGTACTTTTGAAGATACTGTGTTAGATTTTGATGGTAACCGCTGGACCTCTAGAGCTACTGCTAAATTAAAACTGCCTGCTGGTTTTGATTTTGAAATTGAAGGTAATTACAGATCTAAATACAAAACCTTACAAGGCGAACAAGAACATAATACTTTTGCCAACTTAGGCTTACGAAAAAAACTCTTTAAAGGTAAGTTGGTAGCTAACTTAAGTGTACGCGATATTTTTGAATCTCGTATTTCTGAAAGTCGCACTAACCAACCTACATTTAGTACCTATAATCGTAACCAACGTGGAAGGTTTGTTACCTTTGGCTTAAGTTATGGTTTTGGTAAAGGAGAAGCTATGGAATTTCACAGCACTAAAAGACGTTAATTGGCCTAACTTAAAATACTCTAACAATATTAAATCCAAAAAACACATCTTCAAACCACTTACCTTCAGCATTACTTATAAATCCTGGCTCGTTTGTAGATTGTGCATTAGAGAATAGTAACTGAAATACGTGACCACCTGTTTCTATGTCTAAACCAAAAGTTAATGGATCATTATAAACAGAGTTTTTATGTCTGCTAAAATTATAAACATAGTCTGCATTTATAGACATACGCTTACTCAATTTCATACGTCCACCAAACCCTAATGCCAATTGATTATGTTTCTGAAAAGGTTCTAACACTAAATTTTGCCTTACAAAAGTAGGAGCTATTTCAAATGAAAATTTATTACTAAATCTTCTAGAAATTAGCAATTGCGTAGCATAGCTCATTCTGTCACCAAACTCTAACAGAGGAAATTGCTCTTTACGCAAATCCGTTCTAACATTAGCTGTAGCATAACCAACAATATTAAAAGGAAAATTCTTAGACTGTCCTTTTAGTTTTGCCTTAACGTGAGCTGCATAAGTTTTTCTAATAGACTCTCTTGAAACACCTACCTGTACTCCATTAAAAATTCCTTTTACTAATTGAATTTTTGTATTGGCATTATCAAAACCAAAAAACGTGGTTAAGCCATCTTTTAAAGTACCAAACCTATGTGAAACATAAAGATATAAATCCCCTTTTGCAGCAACTTTTGTAGACTGAAGATTTCCTATTTTCATGGCTTTAAAAGCTGGCTGTTCATAAGATTCTTCTGTTGTTTCTCCTTCTAATTCGTTTAATAAATCTTCTTGAGCTTTAATTGTATTTATGCTAAACAAGATTATCGCTAATAATACAAATGGTTTTTTCATTGGTTCTATTTATTTTTTTAAAATTTTGACTTGATCAATTTTTAATTCTTCTAATAAATCATCATAGCCAATCATTCTTCCTTTTATTTTTACAGACTTACCTTTTTCTATATTTTTTACAGAAAAATTCTCATCTAATTGACAATACACATTATTATTTAGTACAAAACCTTTTTTATCTATAGAGGTTATTTTACCTTCAATTTCAACTACTACGTCTTGCCAAATTAAAGCATCTTC
>NZ_JAOARH010000147.1 GCF_025210595.1 Winogradskyella sp. | reverse complement strand
TTTTTTTGCTAATATAAAACTATTTTCAAAAACCTTATAATCAATACTTTAATTAATTTTTTAATACATGCATTTTGTATAACATTTTTGTTGTTTTTATACAATATGTTATACAAAATGTATGTAAGTAAAAACGACTTAATGTGGCAAATATGTTACGATTAAAGCTTGAATAATAAATAGCAAAACAAAAGGGATGAATAAATATCCAACAACATCTCTGGCTTGTATTTTTATGCCCTTACCCATTACAGGGAAAATAATAAGTAAAAAGAAAGGCTGTAATAGATTGCTTAAGCTTTCACCATAAGCAACAGACATAGATGCTCTTGCTATCATTGCGGAAACTTCGGTTGGTGAAAGGCTAGATCCTAATTCTTGTACCATGTTAATGATGCTTGGTCCAATTACTGCAAATTCGCCACCTGCTGATGGAATAGCAAAATTAATGACTCCACCTGTTAAATAGGCAATAAATGCATACGAGTCTGGTGTGGCAATAGATACCAGTGCACTACTTATTTTTTCACCCAAACCAGACGCCATCATAATACCCATAATACCTGCGTAAAACGGGTACTGAAATAACACT
The DNA here is from genome assembly GCF_025210595.1 of Winogradskyella sp. Classification (GTDB taxonomy): domain Bacteria; phylum Bacteroidota; class Bacteroidia; order Flavobacteriales; family Flavobacteriaceae; genus Winogradskyella. Next base: position 10,772 of record NZ_JAOARH010000147.1, on the reverse strand, counting down.
CCTGAGATATTACTACTGGCACGTTTCATAGCAATACTATAACGCATTGGCGTAATGTGTAGTAACATACCAAGAATAAGAAATATAAATATCATTATATTAAAATTTAGATCAAATCCTTTTGAAGTGAAGTGATAGATAATATAAATGATGCCCAAAAGTGCTACACTTACTTGTAACCAACCAGCATTGTTTAATGCATCAGAAAGTGCTTTAAAAGGGAGTTTATACGATAGTGCTTCATCTTTTACTGTACCCTCTTCATCGTCTAATGAAGTTTGTAAATCCTTTAGTTCTTTACCAGTAAAAGATTTTGGTATCAATGCCCAAATAATAAGTGGTGATATTATAACAAACAGCACAATCATGGCAAGGTTTAAATTGGCGCCTAAACTGTAACTGGTAGAAATGGTGTTGCTAAGAATGTCATTTTGTATTAAAAAATTATTTTTAGTATTTAGTAACAAAGCTATAGAACTTGATAGTCCGCAAACCCAACCGTTAAAAGAAAAATAAACACAGGCTACTAAAAAAGGGTAGTGGATACCTCTGATTCGTAACGCAAGTTCGCGAGCAAGAATAGCAGTAATAACAACCATTCCAAAACTTACTAATGAAAGTAAAGCACCAAGCGAAATAATTATTAAATAAACCTGTGTTGGTGTTTTTATAAGTTTGGCAATGTAATCAATACCTTTTTTTACAGGTGAAGATTGTGCTATGCAATAAGCAGTAATAATAATTAGTACAATTTGCATTCCGAAAGAAAGTAAATTCCAAAAACCATTGTACCAACCTTCTAAAATGTTAATAGGTTTACTATCTGTTAATGTAAGCCCTAAAATGCCAGTAAGCAAGGTTAGTAATAATGCAAATACATAAGCACTTGGCATATATTTGGTAAAGCTGTCTGTAAATTTTTGACCGAGTTTGGTAAGCATATAACGTTGGTTAATGCAACTAATATAAAAGTTTTATAACAATTATGGTTTTGTCCTATAGGTATTCTTAATAATACGTTAATTAACACTCTTATTTATTTCTTTAACAAGTTGCTAACAGCATTGTTTTTAAAAGCCTTATACTTTAGCGGTAGGCTATTCATCAATAAAAACACGAGTAGTTGTGTTTTATATGGTCTGGTTTATTGTTGGTACCAGACCTTTTTTTCTACTTCCTGTGAAAGCAGAAATCTCAATATTAAAGAACCTAAAATTTATCTAGGTAGCATTGTCATTTTCAACTAGTTTTAACGTCATATAGACACATGTATGCCTAAATTTTTGAGTGGTTTAGGTTTCGATAACTATTGGAAGAAAAATCGTATCGATAACTTTAACTAATATAATTCCATATATTACGATATTTACTCATTTGTCGGTACGTATTTAAAATAACCTTATGCTCTGGCAAACTGAGACTAGGATCTAACTTTAAAACAGATTTAGCATAATGTCTTGCTTGTTCTAGAATGTCTTTATCTTTTACGATATCAGCTATTCGTAAATTTAAAACACCACTTTGTTGTGTGCCCATAATGTCACCAGGACCACGAAGCTTAAGGTCTACTTCGGCAATTTCAAAACCATCGCTAGAACGTACCATGGTTTCTAATCGGGTTTTACTGTCGTTACTCAATTTATGGCTTGTCATTAAAATACAATAACTTTGCTCTGCACCTCTACCTACACGACCTCTAAGCTGATGCAATTGCGATAAACCAAAACGCTCTGCACTTTCTATAATCATCACCGAAGCATTAGGTACGTTAACACCAACTTCTATAACCGTTGTAGCTACCATTATATTGGTTTTTCCGTCAGCAAAGCGTTGCATTTCGTAATCTTTATCGGCAGCTTTCATTTTGCCATGCACAATAGAAATTTGATAATCTGGTGTCGGAAATTCTCGCGAGATACTTTCGTAACCATCCATTAAGTCTTTATAATCCATTTTTTCACTTTCTTGAATTAATGGATATACAATATAAATTTGTCTGCCTTTAGCAATTTCATCTTTCATAAATCGAAACACCTTAAGACGATTATTGTCGTAACGATGAACCGTTTTTATAGGCTTTCTCCCAGCTGGTAATTCATCAATTATCGAAATATCTAAGTCGCCATAAACAGACATTGCTAATGTTCTTGGAATAGGAGTGGCAGTCATTACTAATACATTAGGAGGAAGGTTGTTTTTCTTCCATAATTTAGACCTTTGCTTTACACCAAATCTGTGTTGTTCATCTATAATTGCGAGTCCTAAATTTTTAAATTTCACCTTATCTTCGAGTAGCGCATGTGTACCAATTAAGATCTGTAAATTGCCGTTTTTTAGATTTTCGTGGATTTTTTTTCTTTCTGAAGTGTTACTTGAGCCTGTTAATATTGAAGTGTTGATATTCAGTTTTTTACAAAACTCAAGTAGTCCATTATAGTGCTGAACTGACAAAATTTCAGTTGGCGCCATTAAGCAACATTGAAATTCATTGTCAAGTCCCATGAGCATTGACATAAAGGCTACTATGGTCTTTCCAGAACCTACATCTCCTTGCAAGAGTCTGTTCATTTGTGCATTACTTCCTAAATCTGCTCTAATTTCTTTTAAAACTCGCTTTTGTGCGTTGGTTAATTCAAACGGTAAATACTGTTTGTAAAACGTATTAAAATAGTCGCCAACTTTATTAAAAGTAAAGCCTTTTATTTTTGATTTATGAATGAGATTCTTGAGAACTAATTGCAGTTGAATATAAAATAATTCTTCAAATTTTAATCGAAATTGAGCTCTAGAAAGTAACTCTGGTGATTTTGGAAAATGGACATTAAAAAGTGCATCAGATTTTGAAATTAACTTTAATTCTCCTTTAACAGAATTAGATAATGTTTCTGCAAATTGCCCTTTGGTTTCCAAAAACAATTGCTGCATTATTTTGGTAACAATACGGTTGGTAATACCTTTGTTAGAAAGCTTTTCTGTTGATGGGTAAATGGCTTGCATGGCACTGCGCAGATTCTTTTCGTGCTCAGATTGAAGCTCCAATTCTGGGTGTGGCATGCTAAACTTGCCATTAAACCAATTAGTTTTACCAAAAATAACGTAAGGCTGACCAGTTTTAAGACTATCTCTAATCCATTTTTGACCTCTAAACCAAACCAATTCCATAACTCCAGTTTCATCTCTAAAATCTGCAACCAATCGTTTGCCACGTTTTTGAGCCACTTCTCTAAAGTTGCTAATTGTACCAATAACTTGCACTTCGGCATTATTGCGCTGAAGCTGATTGATTTTATAATATTTGGTTCGGTCTATATAGCGATTGGGAAAGAGGTTGATTAAATCTTGATAAGTGTGAATGCCTAGCTCTGAGCGCAATAAATCCGCTCTATTAGGTCCAACTCCTTTAAGATAATCTATAGGTGTTTGTAAATTTACACTCATAGAGCGAATTTACCTATTTCCTTTTAAATAATAAAAGATGGTATGTGTTAACAAAGGCTTTATTTTATGTAAAGCTTTTAGTGTAATTAACTTGTAAGAAAATACTATTGTTCTCCTTTTAAAACTAAAAGTGGTATACGACTTTCAAAATCTGCTTTGTTAACGGTGTGGTCTAAGGTAACATCGTTCCAAAGTTTTTGAAAGAAGCCACGTTTACGTCTAAAAACACAAATCATATCAGGATTTACAACATGGATATGCTCTAATACACCTTGAAATAATGTGGCGTTTTCAGAAGAATAATACTTTGATGTTAGAATAGCTAAATCTTTATCAAACATTAAATCTTCTGGTAAATATGAAGGTGTTTTAACTTGTAATAAAGTCATTTCTGCTTTTGTGGAAAGTAGCGTATGCTCTAAGGGTTTAAGAGCGCCTTGTGTTTTTACAATTCCAGATTTAATAGCAGTTAAAACAGTATTTATACTCTTATATTCGTAATTTTCAGGAATTAATAATACAGGCATTTCTGTTTTTCTAACAATGCTTCCAGATAAATTGTCTAAGAATTTTTTATCGCTTGTTTTGGGTGTGTTAGCAGAAGCAACAACAAGATCTACGTTATAATCTTTGCAAAACTCTTTAATGTATTCAATAGTTTCTCCTTCAAAAAATCTAAAGTTTATGCCAATGTCTTGCTTTTTGGCATGCTCCATAATATCCTCTAAATGGTCTTCTTCTTTTATTTCGTTAAGTTGAATACCGTAAATCATCTCAGCGCCAATGGCTTTGGCATAATCGATAGCGTAGATTAATGTTGCCTTTTTTTCTTTTAAAGAGCTAATTGGTACAAGAAATGTTTTCATCTATTTAGTTTTTTGTTAGGAACCTAAGGTTCAGTTATTTAATTGTTATGATGGATAATGGTCTTTGTTTACCAAATGCCATTATGGGTTTTCATAGTTAGAGTTTTAAAAGAATCACGCAAAAATACTATTAAACTTAGTATGTAATACTAGGTTGTGTTTTTTTCGTTGAAGTGATTTTATTGTTAGTTGATTGGGTTTTATTTGTGGTAATATAGTATTAAAATTTGTATTTTGGCGTTGTCCTTGTATAAACTTATATTATGAAGAAAATTCTTATTGTTTTATTCTTTTTTTATATTGGTTTTTCTTTTGCGCAGCAAACAAATGTAGTCGATTTTACCCATGCTAAGGTTAATCTAACTGTATTTCCAGATTCTAGTTTTATATCTGGAAATGTTGCTTATAAATTCAACGTAAAACAAGCTGTTGATTCTGTTGTTGTTGATTCTGAAAATTTAAATGTTTTAGGTTGTATTTTAAATAACGATTCAATTTCATTCAAGACAACTAATGACAGGATAGTTTTAAAGCATCAGTTTAGTGTCTCAACAGATAATGATTTACAAATCTTCTATTCAGGAAAGCCTAAAAAAGCACTCTATTTTGTGAAACGCAATGGTGAATCGCAAATTTGGACGCAAGGTCAAGGAAAATATACCAGCAATTGGTTACCAAGTTTAGATGATGTAAATGATAAAATAGAGTTTGATATAAAAGTGAACGTTGATAAAGATTACGAAGTTATAGCAAATGGTAAGTTAACAGATAAACAAATAAACGACTCAACGATTACTTGGCATTACGATATGCAAAAGCCTATGTCGAGCTACTTGGTTGCTTTAGCAATTGGCAAATACCATAAAAAAACAGAAACCTCTAAAAGTGGTATTCCGTTAGAGTATTACTATTATCCTGAAGATTCTCTAAAAGTTGAGCCAACCTATCGTTACTCTAAGCAAATGTTCGATTTTTTAGAGGAAGAAATTGGCTTTGCTTATCCTTGGCAAAATTATAAGCAAGTTCCTGTACACGATTTTCTTTATGCAGGTATGGAAAACACAAGTTGTACCATTTTTTCGGATGCTTTTATGGTAGATGAGATAGGCTTTAATGATAAAAACTATGTTAATGTAAATGCACATGAGCTGGCTCATCAATGGTTTGGTGATTTAGTAACCGCAACCTCTGGTGAGCATCATTGGTTGCAGGAAGGTTTTGCAACCTATTATGCTTTATTGGCAGAACGACAAATTTTTGGAGATAACTACTATTATTTCAAACTTTATGAATCTGCTGTAGATTTAGGAAGGCAAGATATTGCTGGTAGTGGTACATCACTTTTAAATCCTAAATCGAGCAGTTTAACCTTTTATCAGCGTGGAGCTTGGGTGCTTCATGCTCTGCGAACTTTGGTTGGTGATACTGTATTTAAACAAGCAGTGAAACAATATTTGGAAAAATATCAGTTTAAAAGCGCAAACACTTCCAATTTTATAAAAGAAGTAGAACGCTTGTATGGCAAATCGTTAAATGGTTTTGTGAATGTTTGGATAAAGCAAAAGGCATTTCCTGTAGATGCCGCTTTTGGGTTACTTCAAAATGAATCTACTTTTATAAATGAGTATCTAATGGTTGATTGCCAAGTGAAAACTTCAAAATGCGAACAGTATTTAAAATATTATGTGTCTGATGAAGCTAAAGTAAAAGTGATTTCTCAGATGCCAGATTTGGTAACAAACGATACATTTAAGCATGGTTTTAAAGTAAGGCAAGCCATTTCTAAGTATGTAACTAAAATTCCGAAGGCATTAAAAGAAAATTACGAAACATTGTTAGATGATGAATCTTATATTACTGTAGAAAGCGCCTTATATAATCTGTGGTATAATTTTCCTGAAGATCGTGTTAAATACTTATCTAAAACCCGAAATATTGTTGGTTTTAATGATAAGAATGTACGTTTATTGTGGATTGTTTTAAGTCTTAATACACCTTTTTATAAAGCAGATAACAAACAAGGGCTTTTTGAAGAATTGGTAAGTTATACAAATGATAAGTATAATGCAGATTTGCGTATAAATGCGTTTAATTATTTAAACCTTATGAATGCTTGTAATGATACCTGCAAAGCAAATCTAGAAAATGCAAAATCGCACCACAATTGGCGATTGGTTAAGTTTGCAAAAGAATTGTCTAAAAAACTACAAAACAAAGAATAATGCGAGCATTGGTGATTTCTGGTGGTGGAAGTAAAGGCGCATTTGCAGGTGGAGTAGCGCAATATCTTATGGAGCACGAAAAACGTGAATATGATATGTTTTTAGGGACTTCAACAGGAAGCCTTTTAGTGCCACATCTTGCTGTAAATGGCATTTCTAAACTTTATGATGTTTTTACCAATGTACAGCAACAAGATATTTTTAGTGTTAGTCCTTTTGTGCAACGCAAAAAAGGCGATAGAGAATATGTATCTATAGATTTTATAAATTCTTTATGGCAGTTTATAAGAATGAAACGCACTTTTGGTGAGAGTAAAGCATTAAGAAGACATATAAAAAAGCACTTTACTATTGAAGACTATCTGAAAATTAAAGCTACTAAACACGATGTTGTGGTTACGGTTTCTAATCTATCTATGAATCGTGTAGAGTACAAGTCTATCAACGATTGTACTTACGAAGAGTTTTGTAACTGGATTTGGATATCGTGTAATTACATACCATTTATGTCTTTAGCAAAAGTAGATGGTTATGAATATGCAGATGGAGGTTTGGGTTGTGTAATTCCGATTAGAGAAGCTATTTTAAGAGGTGCAACAGAAGTCGATGCTATTGTTCTTGAAGCAGAAACTATGGGTAAGCAACGTGTTTTGGGTAAAAATCCATTCTCTTTAATGATGAATTTATTTGGTCATTTACTCGATCAGGTAGAGCGTAGCGATATTGTTATTGGAAAGTTAGCAGCAAAGAATAGAAATGTAAAACTGAATTTGTATTACACACCAACCAGTTTAACCGAAAATTCTCTGATTTTTAGCAAACGCTTAATGAAAAAATGGTGGCAACAAGGCTATAACTATGCTGAGAAAAAGCATTTAAGTTGACAGTATTAGCTTTTTTTGAAATTATTAAACCTGATTTAATTCTGTAAAATTGGAAATTACTACGCAAATATTAAGTAAGAGAATCACAAAATACAGCTGTTTCATGAATGGAAATATAATGAGTTTCTCTGATTGGATATCTGCAATGTTAAGTTCGGACAAAATTATTAAGCAATTCAATCAAACACTTGTTAATTCATCTTTTGCAGCTTTTTTCTGGGAGGTAAAGCCAGTGAACAAATCTTTGCTTAATCAGCCGTTTGAATTTGTAATTGTGAGTAGTAAGTTTTTAGAGTCAATTACTGCAAATAATAAGCCTTTTCTTAAGTACTTTAAAGAAGGAGGCAGTGTAGTGTCATTTCCAAATTTAAGAAGTGACGCTGAGTTAATTGTTCCAAAACCTATTTCTACTCAAACAGAATACACTCACATTGCTACCTTTGTAAGAACTGCAGCGCATAATCAAATCTTAGATTTTTGGAAAAAAGTAGTTTATGTTTATTCTGCTAAAATAAATGAAGATTTAAAGTGGCTAAGTACTTCGGGATTAGGTGTTCATTGGCTTCATGTAAGAATTGATAGTCGCCCTAAATATTATCAATATTCAGATTATAAATATTTTCAATATCAATGAGGTTATAACAGTATAAATATTTATGTATAAAAGTCTTCCCTTTGCTTTTTACCACAATTCACTAACTTCTTGTTTAATAAACGATAGTGCAGCATTGCTTGGAGCATTTTTATCCATAAGTTCAGTTAAAACAACCTCACGTAACTTATTTGCTGTATCGGTTTTTTCGTTCATGCTCGCTTTTCTTACAAGTTGAATCGTGGCATTTTTTGCGGCCATAATAATGCTCCAACATTGATCACTAACATAGATTTGTTGCGATAGATTGTGCTCAAATTCTTGCTCAATGGTTGCTATAAGTAAATTTTCGTAATCTTCTTTATTTGAAGAGATTGGGTGTACTCTTGTTAATAATTTAGTAGGTGATATTCTCTCTAGGAAAAGTGACATACGCTCATAAGCTTGTAGTCGAATAGGAAACGCTTCTTTTTGTAAGTCTTTTGTGATTAAAAAGTTACGCCTGTTATTTTCATTATCCATATGTTCTCTAAAAAATAAGAAAGCAATAGCTCCGGTTACCAAAGCCGGAATCGTGTACATTAAAAGATTAAGAAGTTGTTGTTCCATAAAAAAAATAAATCTAAGCAAACATAAACGCTTTAGAATAAATCTACAACTAAGATAAGTATTTATTTATTGTGTTTTAATTGTATGAAAATGGTTTTTCATGGGTTGAAAGTGTGCTTTCAGTATATGATTCTGTGTCATAAGATTAATGCATCTTATTTTGCCTTCGCTATTAATCATTATTTAAATGTTTCCAAATCATTTTTTGAATAATGATATAATAAAAAAGCAATAAACAAAATGCACCCAGAACTATTTAACCTACAATTGCCACATGTTTTGGTAAATATCTTCCACGTTAAAAAAATTACCTTATATACCTATGTTTTTCTTGTTGCTATAGGAACTTTAATTGCTAGTATTTATACCAAATGGAGCACTAAGAGGTGTAGTGAGTGCAAATTTTTCCAATACATTATTCTATTTCATTGTATTACTGATTTTGGCGGAAGTCGAAAAATAAAATGATTTCTAATTGTAATGCATTTAAAGATGAAATTAATTAACAAAAATCAATACCTATGAAGACGATTAAAAAAACACTATTACTAGTATTATTAATTACTGTGTCATTCTCATGTGATAATGATGATGGTAATGCACCAAATGAAAATGTATGTACCTATGAAGGTTTAACCTTTGAAGATCCAAACAACAATACCAATATATTAATTCCTGAAGCTGATTTGCAAACGGAGTATTTTCCAAATAATGGTGGTCCTGGAATTCCAGCTGTGGAAATTTATGAAACCAGCAATCCAGGAAACTTATGGTTTTTAACAGATGTAGTGACTTTAAATGCTACAGGAACAGGAACTATAGGGATTGGAGGAACAAATTATCCGTGTACGGTAATATGTCAACGTGCTGGGACTCAAGTAGGAGAGGAAATGCGTTTTGATGTTGTGTTTAATGGAGGAAATGAAGCAGAGTTTTGTGTGGTAATTGATAGTGTAAATCCTTAATTATTAGTTATGAAAAAAAATGTTTTCCTTCTTTTATTGGGCTTAATCATAATTAGCTGCAATTCTGATGATACAGAAGAGGTACAGTATAATCCATGTGATAATGCTGCACAAGGAGTGTCAATTACAACATTTAATGATAATTATTTAATAAATGATCAATCCTTAACAGTGCATTACGTTACAGGACATCCACAAGGTGATTATTTTCATATTTTTAATAACAATGGTCCAACACTTACAAATTTTTACACGTTTGCTGTAACTAGTGGAGATACTTCTGTATTAGATCAAAATTGGAATACTACAGCTGGAAGTTTTTTGTCTATAGACAATTATCCAATTTATAGTACACAACAAAGTCCAATAAATCTAACAACTGTAGAAGGTGGTTCTCAAGTGGGAGATAGAATTGTTATTGAATTTTCTGGTAATGCTGGAGAGGGAGGAGGTTTTGTAGAAGGACAGTATTGTGTAGATATAGATGAAGTTATTATTGCTTCAGATTATGTATATGTTACAGATGGTACAGATTTTAAAATCATTAATGTTTTTGATCCTTATTTGCCTTATGTCGAAAATATGATTTCAGCAAGTACAGCTTATTTTGTTGAAGTTATAGATGATAGAGCGTATTTGGGCTATTTTGATGCCATTCAACCATTTATGGATATCTATAATGTAACAGATCCAAATAATTTAAGCACAATTCAATCTATAGCTAAAGATTCTCAATTTGGAAGAGTCTCTGATATTGAGAAGATAGATGATTACATCTACGTTTCAGATGAATATAAAGGAGTTCATCATATAAACACTAATAATGGTTCTGTGTTTTCTTTTGAAAATCATGATGTAATGAGCTTGTCACTTATTAATGATGAGCTAGCATGTCTTGGTATTTGGGCAGGATTGTATGGTTTTGATGTTACAAATCCAAGTGCACCAACAAATTCAAATTATACATTAGATGTATATACAGATATTGATATTGCATCATATCCACATACCAACGGAAGTTTTCATAGTTGGGTAAGAAATAACGGAATGGATCATTTTGTAGCAAATATCTCTGATTCAAAACTTAAAAAAGTAGAAGAAGGTTTGTCTAATTATTCCGTAGTAAGCGAATTAGATATTTCAGGATATGCCACAGCTTTTACAATAGTTGGTAATTATGGTTTTATTACTACTAG
>NZ_JAOARH010000146.1 GCF_025210595.1 Winogradskyella sp. | reverse complement strand
TTGGTAGCATTAACACTTCATCGAGCTCAACCTCAGTAACAGGTATAGAATCACCTTCTATTATCATATAATGAACTACTGTTGAGTCTTGCTCTACCTGATTTTCTTGTGCAGAAATTAAGGCTGTAAACAACAATACTATATAAGTAATATATCTCATATTTAAAGTGCCTTCCAAAACCATTCCAAAGAATAATTTAGGATATATTCAAAATTAAGAATTATTACTACCACTAACCCTAAAATCGTATTAATATTATTATTTTTAGGGAAAATTTTTAGAAATGGCCAAAAAGCAATTACTCAACAAAAAGTCGATGGACTTTTTAGAAAAATATTTAAATAATGCCTCACCTACGGGTTATGAATGGGAAGGACAAAAAATATGGATGGATTACCTAAAACCATACGTTGATGAATTTATAACAGATACTTATGGAACTGCGGTTGCTGTTATAAATCCTAAAGCGAAATACAAAGTAGTTATCGAAGGACATGCAGATGAAATTTCCTGGTATGTTAATTATATTTCTGATAATGGGCTACTATATGTAGTTAGAAACGGAGGTAGCGATCACCAAATTGCACCAAGTAAAGTGGTTAATATTCATACCAAAAAAGGGATTATAAAAGGTGTATTTGGTTGGCCTGCTATCCATACCAGAAATAGAGCCAAAGAAGAACCACCTAAACCAGACAACATCTGTATCGACGTAGGTGCTAAGGATAAAAAAGAAGTTGAAAAAATGGGAATTCATGTGGGTTGTGTTATTACCTATCCTGATGAATTCCATATCTTAAATAAAGACAAATTTGTTTGTAGAGCTTTAGATAACCGAATGGGAGGTTTTATGATTGCAGAAGTAGCTCGACTACTTCATGAGAATAAAAAGAAACTACCTTTTGGCTTATACATTACCAATTCTGTACAAGAAGAAATTGGTCTTAGAGGTGCCGAAATGATTACAGAAACCATTAAGCCAAATGTAGCCATTGTTACAGATGTTACCCACGATACTACAACACCAATGATTGATCCTAAAAAGGAAGGTTTAGCTAAGATTGGTGATGGTCCTGTAATTGCATATGCTCCTGCAGTACAACAAAAGCTTAGAGACTTAATTACAGATACTGCTGAAGAAAAGAAAATACCTTTTCAGCGTGCTGCACTATCTCGAGCAACAGGTACTGATACAGATGCTTTTGCTTATAGTAATGGCGGAGTTGCTTCTGCTTTAATTTCTTTACCATTACGATACATGCATACTACTGTAGAAATGGTGCACAAAACCGATGTAGAAAATGTGATTCGTTTGATATATGAAACACTTTTAAAAATCGAAGACGGAGAAACGTTTAGCTATTTTAAATAATCAAAATTCCCACGAAAGTGGGAATCTTTTTTTATATGGATGAATATATAGACATTATAACCTCTAAAGGAGAACCAACTGGAAAAACGGCTTTAAAATCTGAAGCACATAAACATGGTTGGTATCATAACACCATTCATGTGTGGCTATTTACCAAAAAAGGTGAAATTTTACTACAACAACGTTCCCATAAAAAAACGATTCATCCTTTACTTTGGGATGTATCAGCAGCTGGACATATAGATGCTGGTGAAACCTTTATAGAGGCAGCTATAAGAGAAACCAAAGAAGAAATTGGTTTACAATTGCAACCAAAAGACTTAACTAAAATTGGTGTTGAACTTCATGAAACATCTTATGATGATGGTAACATTCAAGACAATGAATTTCATCAGGTTTATATTGCTGAATTAAACGTAGGTTTAAGTGATTTAACTCCTCAAGAAGATGAAGTTGAAGCTTTAAAATTAGTGTCGTTTTCAGAATTTAAAAGTTTACTCAATAATAGTGCTATAAACCATCATTTTATAACTACCAATGCATCGTATTATAAGTTTGTTCTAAAAACTATAAAGCAATCCATTTAGCAAACTAAATTACTTTATAGATACTATTGCTTTGAAATTTTTATGTCCTAATTTCAAAAATACGAATAAGGTAATTTTGTAAATTAAATTAATATAATATCTTCATGCTATGAATTTAATTCTCATGGCAATTGCGCCTGTAATGGTGATTATCGTATACATCTATTTCCAAGACAAATACGAAAAAGAACCCGTTGGGTTATTATTAGCTAATTTTCTTCTCGGTGCTATTGTTAGTATTATCATAGTTACCGTAATATATCTTTTTACAGGAAGATTTATACCTGTCACGAACGCCTTTAGTGTTTGGCAGCAGTTTATACAAGCTTTTATTGTTGTGGCGCTTTCTGAAGAATTCAGCAAATATGTAATTGTAAAGTATTTTGCACAGCCCAAAAAAGCGTTTAACGAACCCTACGATGGTATAATTTACGCAGTAATGGTATCCATGGGTTTTGCCTGTACCGAAAATATTTTATACGTCTTACAAGGTGGTTTTGAAACGGCAATACTTAGAGCATTTACTGCTGTACCTGCACACGCAACCTTTGGTGTTTTAATGGGTTATTATATGGGCAAAGCTAAGTTCTCTAATAATAGAATAAAATTAAATATGGCTGGATTGTTCTTAGCAGTCCTCTTTCATGGTGCTTATGATTTCTTTTTGTTTATTCGTTTTATTCCAGGTATTTCTATTGGAGCATTCATATCACTTGCTGTTGCCTTATATTTATCTAGAAAAGCAATAAAACGGCATCAAGATAATTCAGATTTTAAACCACTTTGAGCTAACTCAAAATGAATAAAAACGGAAAACAAAACGTGCAAAATTCAATTATATAATAAAGTCTTTTCTAAACATGATTAATTTCATATTTTACGGTATTTTTATAATATAATTTAGCCAAAGTTTAACAAACCTCTACAAATGTATAAAGCAAAAGTTAATGCTTCTCATGAGTTTAATATAGACCAAGAAGCCGTAGAACAACTTGATGCTGTTGAAACTTCAACGAATAGGTATCATATTCTTCAAGACAACAGTTCAATTAAAGCAAAAATTTTAACCTCTAATTTTAACAAAAAAACTTACTCTGTAAAAGTTAATAGCAATACTTATGATGTTGTTATCAGTGATACTTTAGATCAGCAAATTGAAGCTTTAGGTTTCGAAATAGGAGCTTCAAAAAAAGTAAACGATATAAAGGCACCAATGCCAGGTTTAATTCTAGAAATTAATGTTGAGGAAGCTCAAGAAGTTAAAGAAGACGATGCCTTAGTAATTTTAGAAGCTATGAAAATGGAAAATGTCATAAACTCACCTCGAGATGGTGTTATAAAATCCATAAAAGTTGACCAAGGTGATACGGTTGATAAAAATGCACTTTTAATCGAATTCGAATAAAATGGTGCGTCAAATTCACGTGTTAAAAAAATAAAGTTTAATTAAAAGATACCACGCACAAAGCGTGGCACAAGATGAAAAAAATATTAGTTGCCAATCGTGGAGAAATTGCAATTCGTGTAATGCGAACTGCTAAAAAAATGGGAATTAAAACTGTGGCTGTTTTTTCTGAAGCTGATAGAAACGCACCACATGTAAAATTTGCTGACGAAGCGGTTTGTATTGGTCCTGCACCATCAAACCAATCTTATCTAAAAGGTGATACCATTATAGAAGTAGCAAAATCATTGAATGTGGATGGTATTCATCCAGGATACGGTTTCTTGAGTGAGAATGCTGATTTTGCTGAACTGTGCGAAAAGAATGATGTCATTTTTATTGGCCCTCGTTCTAAAGCCATTAAAATGATGGGAGATAAATTAGCTGCTAAAGATGCAGTTAAAGATTACGACATTCCTATGGTACCTGGTGTTGACCATGCCGTAACAGACCCTAAAGAAGCTGTAGAAATTGCTAAAAGAATTGGATTACCAATACTCATAAAAGCCGCTGCAGGTGGTGGTGGAAAAGGAATGCGTGTTGTTGAGAATGAAAGTGAAGTTGAAAACCAAATGAAAAGAGCTATCAGTGAAGCAACATCTGCTTTTGGTGATGGTTCTGTATTTGTTGAAAAATACGTAACATCTCCAAGACATATCGAAATTCAAGTCATGGCAGATATGCATGGTAACATTGTTCATTTCTTTGAGCGCGAATGTTCTGTACAACGTCGTCATCAAAAAGTAGTAGAAGAAGCTCCTTCTGCAATATTAACGCCAGAATTAAGAGAAAAAATGGGACAAGCTGCTATAAATGTAGCTCGTGCTTGTGATTATATTGGTGCTGGTACTGTTGAATTCCTTATGGATGGAGACCATAATTTCTACTTCTTAGAAATGAATACCAGACTTCAGGTAGAGCATCCTGTATCTGAGTGGATTGCTGGAGTAGATTTAGTAGAACTTCAGATTAAAGTTGCTCGTGGTGAAACTTTAGATATTAAACAAGAAGATCTTAAAATAAATGGGCACGCTTTAGAGCTTAGAGTATATGCAGAAGATCCTATGAACGATTTCTTACCTAGCGTAGGTAATTTAGAAGTATATCAATTACCTATTGGTGAAAACATAAGAGTAGATAATGGCTTTGAAGAAGGTATGGATGTCCCTATTTATTATGACCCAATGCTATCTAAGTTAATTACCTATGGTAAAACTAGATCTGAAGCTATTGAGCTCATGATTAAGGCTATTGATAATTATCATGTAAAAGGTGTGCAAACTACTTTACCTTTTGGACGATTTGTTTGTGAGCACGATGCTTTTAGAAGTGGTGATTTTGATACGCACTTTGTCAAAAAGTACTACTCACCTAGCCTCTTAGAAGATCAGCATAAAGCTGAAGCTGAAATTGCAGCTAAACTAGCCTTAAAACAATACCTAGAAGATCAAAAATTATTACGATTACCTAATTAAGATATTTATGGATTCAAAAATAAAAACATTAAATGAAAAAGTTGCCTTATCTAAATTAGGAGGAGGTCAAGCTAGAATAGACAAGCAACACCAAAAGAAAAAATTAACAGCAAGAGAGCGTATCCTCTATTTATTAGACGAAGGTTCTTTTGAAGAAATTGGTGCTTTAGTAACACATAGAACCAAAGATTTTGGAATGGAAAGTCAAAAATTTTATGGTGATGGTGTTGTTACTGGTTATGGCACTGTAGATGGACGATTGGTTTATGTCTTTGCTCAAGATTTTACAGTTTTTGGTGGCTCGTTATCCGAAACACATGCCGAAAAGATTTGTAAAATAATGGATATGGCTGTTAATGTTGGTGCACCAATGATTGGTCTTAATGATTCTGGTGGTGCTCGTATTCAAGAGGGAGTACGTTCACTAGGTGGTTACGCTGATATTTTCTATAGAAATGTACAATCTTCTGGAGTTATTCCTCAGATTTCTGCTATTATGGGACCATGTGCTGGTGGTGCTGTATATTCTCCGGCTATGACAGACTTTACCATTATGGTACAAGATACTAGTTATATGTTTGTAACAGGTCCTAATGTTGTAAAAACAGTAACCAATGAAGAAGTCACTAGTGAAGAGCTTGGTGGTGCAAGTGTGCACTCTACCAAATCAGGTGTAGCACATAAAACATCTGCTAATGATGTAGAATGTCTTGAGGACGTGAAAAAACTTTTAAGTTACTTACCACAAAGCAATAAAGAAAAACCTCAAGATATAGCATTTGACCTTAATGATGAAATAAGAGAGGGCTTAGCGGATATTGTACCTGATAACCCTAACAAACCTTATGACATGCATAGTGTTATTGAAGGTATTATAGATGAAGATTCGTTTTATGAAATTCATAAGGATCATGCAGAAAACATTATTGTAGGCTTTGCACGTTTAGGCGGAAAATCTATTGGTATTGTTGCCAATCAACCAATGTTCTTAGCTGGTGTATTAGATGTTAACAGCTCTAAAAAAGCAGCACGTTTTGTACGTTTCTGCGACGCATTTAATATTCCTTTATTAGTATTAGAAGATGTTCCTGGTTTCTTACCAGGAACTGATCAAGAATGGAATGGTATCATTGTACATGGAGCTAAACTATTATACGCTTTTAGTGAAGCTACAGTTCCTAGAGTTACAGTAATTACTAGAAAAGCCTATGGTGGAGCTTATGATGTAATGAACTCTAAACATATTGGAGCTGATATTAATTTAGCATGGCCTAATGCTGAAATTGCTGTAATGGGAGCTAAAGGAGCAGCGGAAATTATTTTTAAAAGAGAAATTACCTCTGCTGATGATCCTGAAGCAAAATGGAAAGAAAAAGAAGCTGAATATGCTGAGCTTTTTGCTAATCCTTATAGTGCCGCAGAACGTGGTTATGTAGATGAGGTTATTTTACCTAGAAATACAAGGCGTAAATTAATTAAAGCATTTAGTATGCTTGAAAATAAAGAAGTGAATAGACCTAAGCGTAAGCACGGAAATATTCCTTTATAAATCTTTATGGTTTTAAGCCATACAATCGGAACATTGACCTTTAAGCATAATACTTGCTGTTTCAATGTTCCGATTTTTTATTTGAGGTATCGCAATATTTAAGTCTAAACACTCTACTTTTCCACAAGCATTGCACTCAAAATGAGGATGCACATCATTATGATGATGTGAGGTACACTGATAACATTTAGCATACCATTTTAATCCATTTGTTCCTGTAAAAGAATGAATAGTTCCATCATTCTCTAAACGATCAAGAACTCTGTAAACTGTAGTTTTATTCATATCTTCCTTTAGTTCTTCTACAAGATCAACTACAGACAAAGCCTCATGCCCTTTATCAAATTTAGATAAGATAATATTTACAGATTTTGTTTTTCTTACAATACTCATAATACAAATTTACTGCAACTTAGTTGCATTATCAAATATTATGTTATTTTTGCAACTAAGCTGCAATAACATTACACATGATAATAATTAATAAAGTTTCAAAATCTTTCAAAGGTAGTAAAGCTGTAGATAATCTAAGTATAAATATTGCTAAGGGAGAAATTTTAGGCCTTCTAGGTGCAAATGGTGCAGGCAAATCCACAACTATAAATATGCTGTTAGGATTCATTAAGCCAGATTTTGGTGCTATTAGTATTGATGATATTGATATCATTTCAAATTCTGAATCTGCAAGAAAACTAATAGGCTACATTCCTGAGAATGTTAACCTCTACAACCACTTATCTGGTATTGAAAACCTAGATTATTTCTGCAAAATTGCAAATTTAAAATATACAGAATTAGAACTTAAAGACTTTTTAACTACCTGCGGTCTCCAACAACAAGCTCATAAACAAAAAGTCTCATCTTATTCTAAAGGAATGCGACAAAAAGTAGGTATAGCTATAGCTTATGCAAAAAAAGCAAAAGTGTTATTACTAGACGAACCTGCTAGTGGTTTAGACCCTTTAGCAAGTAACGAATTATCTACATTATTACAGTCTTTAGCATCATCTGGTACAAGCATATTAATGGCATCTCACGATATATTTAGAGTACGTGAAGTGTGTCATCGTATTGGCATATTAAAAAATGGCATACTTGTAAAAGAATTGAACAGTAAAGATGTAAGCGCTAACGAATTAGAAACTTTATATCTAAAATACATGCAAAATTAGATACTGTGAAACAAATTATAAAAAATGAATGGCGAGTACTTCTCAGAAATGCAAATTTATTGAGGTTATTTGGTGGTTTCTTAATAGTTTTCATGCTCGCCATTTTTCTTTCTAACAAACAACACGACAAGCAATTAGCAACCTATAATAATGCAAAAGACGAGCTAAGAGCACAATGGGAAAGTATAGATTCTATGAATCCTCATAGTGCAGCGCATTATGGTACCTATGTATTTAAGCCTTCTAATGTTTTAACCAACTTAGACGAAGGTGTTAATAGTGTAACAGGTAATGTGTTACGAGTTGAAGGCCATGTACAAAATGAAATGGTACATTCTGAAGCTTCTCAAATGATGAGTGTGTCTAAATTCGGAAAGCTAAAAGCTTCTCTCCTACTTCAATATATTGTGCCTTTATTACTCATCTTTCTGGCATTTTCATCAGTCAGTTCAGAGCGTCAACAAGGACGATTAAAAATACTTTTATTACAAGGAGCTACTCCTTCTCGTCTCATGTTGTCTAAAGCCATAGCTATCTGGCTCTTTGGGTTAACTCTATTAGGGTTTTCTGTTTTGGTATACACATTTTTGAATTTTGAAAATTTCAATTCAGATCTATTTTATAGACTTATCTTTTTTATAACAAGTTATAGTCTCTATTACTTTATTATTGTTGGCCTTACCGTTTTTCTTTCTACACGTTTTAAAAATCCTACAATGGCCTTAACAAGTATGATTGGTATATGGATTCTCTGGACTGTTTTTATACCCAATATTGTAATGAGTAGTGTGGAAAAATGGCATCCTTTACCTAGTAGAAACGAATTTAAAACTGCTATGCAAGATGACAGGTCTAAAGGTATAGATGGACATAATCCTAGAGACAGACGCGGAAAAGACTTAGAGAAAAAAGTTTTAGCTCAATATAAAGTAGATAGCCTATCTCAATTACCTATAAATTTTGATGGTATAAGAATGCAAGCAGATGAAGACTATGGCAATATTGTTTGGGATAAACACTTTGGAAATCTTTCTAAAGTACTCCAAAAACAAAAACAAAAAGTTCAACTCTTTGGCATAGTAAGCCCTTTAATAGCCCTTAAAAATTCGAGTATGGGTTATGCAGGAAGTGATAATTTTCATCATCAGGCATTTTTAAGACAAGTTGAAGATTATAGACGTGTATTTATTAAACAACTAAATGATGAGCATGCATATGGCGGCTCTAAAACTGGTAATTGGAGATGGAAAGCTCAAAACGATTTCTTTAAATCTATCAAAGATTTTGAATACAAAACTACAAGTATTAAAAGTGTATTGAAACACTATGCTAATGATAATTTAATTCTGGTTTTATGGTCAATTTTTACTGTTGTTATGATTTTATTAGGAACTAAACGAATGGATATTGTATGAAAACACTAGCTATTCTTAAATATGAGTGGATTCATTTCGTAAGAAATCCATTTAAAATAGTTGCTCTTGTATTGTTCATTTTAGCTTCAATTTATGGTCTACATAATGCATCAAGCTTATACCATACACAATTATCTGAAATTGAACGCATCAAAGAAAAAGCAAAAGAATCTCAATCTGAAATTATTGCTTTTTACGATAATAACCAAAAAGGACCTTCTACACGACCATGGATAGATGTTACAAAACCATTTTGGGCATTATGGTATTCTCATGCATATCACTTTAAAACGCCATCACCCTTAATGGTTTATGATGTTGGGCAAGCAGAACAATATGGCTATTACAAACGTATTACAGACAGAAGTAGCCCTTATGACTCAGATATGGCAGAAGAAATAGCAAATCCTGAGCGACTACAAGTAGGTAATTTAGACTTTACTTTTTCTATAATATACCTGTTACCATTACTACTATTAATTTGTCTTTATAATATAAAAGGTACTGAAGCAGACACAGGAATTTTACCTTTAATTACAGTACAAGCAGGAAATACCAAATTTTGGCTATGGGTTAGAGTAAGCTTTTATGCCTTATTAATCATTGGTTTTTTAATATTATTACTTTTATATGGTGGGTTTTTAACTCAAGTCTTTACGAATGACTTAAATGGTTTTCTTAACTATTTTGGGTTGACAATATTGTACACATTGATCTGGACTCTTGTTTTTGGTTTATTAATACAATATGGTTCTTTCAGTATTAATAATACTTTAAAAATGGTCGGTATATGGCTGTTATTTGCATTCATTATACCAGGCGCAATACACCAATGGGTTAGCACAAAATATCCTGCTAATCTAATGACAGATTTTATTGATGCTCAACGTGATGAAAGAGATGAACTAAGAGCACTTCCAGATAATGTACTACAACAAAAATTGAATGAAAAATTTCCTCAAATTTTAAATAGCATTATCATAAAAGATAGTCTAAAGAGTAAGAAAGCTTTAAATGAATCTGTTTTAGCTTTAACAAACGATCTAATAAAAGAGCGCTTAAAACCCATTGAAGAAAGCTACGTTAATAAAAACTCGATAATAAAAAACACGTATTGGATCAACCCTACCACTTTATTTCAAAACAAGTTTAACCTCATAACACAAACTCACTTTGAAAACTATCAAAACTACAGAAACGAAATACAGGTGTTAGTTGACAAACAAATTAAAATTATGGTCTTAGACATATGGAATGATGTAAAAGTAAATCGTAAAGTGTATTTAGATTATCTAAATAAAATGAAGATTACTGTAAACTGATGAATAAAATATGGTTACAAAAATTCTAAAACAAACTCATTCAGATGCTATAGGCGCTTTTGCTAGTGGTCTATGTTTAATCCACTGTATAGCAACTCCTTTTCTTTTTATAGCTCAAACTTGCTCGGCTACATGTTGTGATACTGCTCCTATTTGGTGGTCAATGATAGACTACTTGTTTATCGGCATTTCATTTTTTGCGGTGTATTGGTCAGCTAAAAACAGTTCTAAAAAATGGATAAACTACACTTTATGGCTAAGTTGGTTGACTTTATGCTTAGTAATTCTAAATGAAAAACTAGAACTTATTACACTACCTGAAAGTAGCATTTACTTACCAGCTATTGCTCTTGTTATTATGCATTTATATAACCGTAAACATTGTAAGTGTAAAAACGATAAATGTTGTGCTTCTATAAGCTAAAAACTATGAAATAATGGTGGTTGCTTTATAAAAGCTGAGGAAAGAAACTCTTTCTTAAAGCATATTGATTAGAACTTCAATTTTTGATTTAGTTAAAAAAAGCCTGTTTTGCATTTAACAAAACAGGCTTCATTTATTTATAGCTAAACCTTTTCTTCTTTAGGCTTCACAGCTTGTACATTCTTTCTTTTGCTTAAATTTTTGTGCTGCATTCATACTATGCTGATAGTACAATGATTTTAAGCCCAACTCCCATGCTGTAATATGAATTTTGTTAATATCCTTTACAGACATTTCAGGATGTACAATAATATTTACAGACTGTCCTTGGTCTATGTGATTTTGTCTGTTAGCAGCTTGATAAATAATATCTAACTGATCGATTTCAGAATAGGTTTTAAATACCTCTTTTTCCTCTTCGGTCATAAAATCTAAGTGCTGCACAGAACCATCATAATCTCTAATGCTTCTCCATACTTCGGTAGTATTCTTTCCTTTAGATTCTAAAAATGCTTCTAAGTATGGGTTTTTTATTGTGGTTTTAATTTTAGCAATATCTTTTACATAAATATTAGACCAAATTGGCTCAATACCTTGCGAAACTTGTCCTAAAATAAAAGCCGAAGATGTCGTTGGTGCTACTGCATTTAAAGTTGCATTTCTTCTGCCATACCCTTTTAATAGTTTAGGTTCACCTAATTTTTCAGCTAATTCTTCTGAAGCCTTATATGACTTTTCTTTGATGAGTTTAAAAATTTGGCTATTTAAATTAAATGCTTCCTGGCTATTAAATGGTAACATTCTAGATTGTAATAATGAGTGCCATCCTAAAACACCTAATCCTAAAGCTCTATTTTCTTTTGCAAAATTATAGGCACGTTCCATAAATAAGAACGTTTGTTGATCGTCTCTGTTTGGAGAATCTTTGTAAGCTTCTAATTTTTCAGTGAATTCTGTAATAATAGCATCTAAGAAATATACCATGGTTTCAACAGCATCTGTATCCTTCCAATCTTCATAATGCAATACGTTTATTGATGATAAACAACATACAAATGACCAATCATCATTAGAAGGCAACATAATCTCTGTACATAAGTTACTTGCATATATTGGCATGTTTTTATCCTTATATACATCTGCAGCTCCATTATTAGCATTATCTGTAAAGAAGATATACGGATAACCCATTTCGCCACGTCGTTGCAGTACTTTAGCCCAAACGGTTCTCTTTTCTACATCACCATCTATCATTTCTTGCATCCATTTATTAGTAACCGTAACACCATGTGTTAACTCTTGTATTGGGTTACCTTCAGTTCCTATCTCTAAAAACTCCATAATATCTGGATGCTCAATAGGTAAGTATGGAGAAAAACGACCTCTTCTTACAGAGCCTTGGCTTACAACATCTACCATAGATTCAAACAACTGCATAATATGCACTGCTCCAGATGCCTGACCATTATTTTTAACTGCGGCACCACGATGTCTTATTTTACCAAAGTAACCAGATGTACCACCACCTAATTTAGACATCATTCCTACTTCAGATTGGGTATATAATATATTACCCATATCATCATCTACATGAGATCCAAAGCAAGAAATTGGTAATCCTCGCTCTTTACCAAAATTAGACCAAACTGGTGATGATAGTGAATAATAACCCAAAGACATGTAGTTATAAAACTTATCTGCATATCCTGGAATTCCTAAAATCTGCTCAGCTCTATCTGCAATTTCTTTAATACGTTCTTCTGGAGATACGCCTTCAGTTAAATAACCAGAAGCCAAGAATTTACGGCTATGGTCAGATAACCAACTAAAATCTCCAGTAGTTTTGGTTTTTAATTGTTGTAATGACTTTTTACGTGCATTAATTAATTCGTTCTCTGTTCTATTTTCTGTTTTATTTGCGGTATTTGTCTGGTTTTGTTCTATCATTTTTTAAAAAAGGTCATCACTGGTTATACTTTGGGTTCTCTTGCTGTAGTTTATAGATCGCTTAACGAAGAAATCTCCATGCTTAGTTCCTATAATTTCATCATCAAACCATTCGGTTTCTTCTAATAATTTCTCATCTACTTCAAATACGGATGCTATTCCTATACTCTCTAATGATTTGTTGAATCTATTTTTAAGGAATTCATTAATCACTGATTTTGGCAAAAAGTCTATTTCACCTTTTTCAAAAATCCAATCCACAATTTTGCTTTCTGCATCAAAAGCTTCTCTACACATATCTTGTACAGTTGCGTGGTAGTTTTCGTCAAACCAATCTGGATTTTCATTTTTAATAATCTTAATAATGTCTATTCCAAAATCACCATGGATTTGCTCTTCTTTTGAAGTTGCCTCAACAACATTAGATATACCTTTTAGCATATTTTTATGCTTGTTGAAAGCCATAATGATTAAAAACTGAGAAAACAACGATACGTGTTCTATAAACAAGGAGAATAATAATACCGCATCTGCATAAGCTCTGTTGTCGTCACTCTTAGAGTTTTTTAAAGCATTCTCTAAGTATTGTACACGACGCATCATTACTGGTTTTTTCTTTAGGTTTTTAAATTCGTTATTTAACCCTAAAATCTCTAACAAGTGAGAATATGCGTCATGATGTCTTACTTCACTTTCTGCAAATGTTGCTCCTACAGATCCAATTTCTGGTTTTGGCATTCTGTGGTAAATATCTCCCCAAAATGATTTTACAGCGACTTCAATTTGAGAAATTGCAAGCATTGTATTCTTAATTGCGCTACGCTCAACCTCTGTTAATCCAGCTTTAAAATCTTGAATATCGCTTGTAAAATTAAACTCTGAATGTATCCAATACGAGTGTCTAATTGCAGGCACATATTCATACAAATCTGGATATTCGTAAGGTTTTAAATTTATTCGCTTTTCGAAGATATTTGTCTTACGTTTTCTCGTTTGTTCGTCTCTGTAAAGTATATACGCTTTAGCAACATCAAAAAACGAATTTTCCATTAATGCATTTTCAACAGCATCTTGAATTTCTTCAACTGTTGGAATGTATTTTGCTTCTTTCGCTTTTTGTTTTAACAACACATCATAAACACTTTTAGAGATGCGTTCAGCATCCTCTAAAGTCCCGTGATCTAAGGCAGTCATTGCTTTTAGAACAGCGTTGGTAATCTTACTTAATTGAAATGGTTTGGTGGTAAAATCCCGTTTTTGGATGAGTGTGATTTGCATGAGGAAGCGTATTTAGATTAATTTGAATGAGATCAAATATCTAATTTATTCCTGCTTTTTTTATGTTTAGAAATTCATTTTTTTTAACACTTTTATTAACATTGAGACAACCCTTAGCAAACATCAAGGATGCGAGCGATTCAAAAAAATATTTTCAAAAAATGCTGATTTTTAAGGTTGAATTGAAAATTTAATAACAAAAAAATAATGGACATATTTATGAACAAATTCTTAACAATTAGATTATAAAACACTTAAACTTATTATATATCTAATAATCGTCTGTGGTAGTTAATTTGTCCTAAATGATAAGTTAAGTGCGTTAATAAATGTGTAAGAAAATACTCTGTATTCATATAACTCTCAAAAGGATTTCTCCTATACTCCTCTTGCAAATCGTTTTCTGTTAATTTACTCAATGTATTTTCTACAATAATCATAGTACTCTCAATTTGCTCTATTATTTCAGAAACAGGAACATCTTTTTGAGAGAACTCCAAATCGCGCTGTCTTATATAACCAGAATTACCTAAAACAGATCCGATAAAGTGATTTAGATTACCTATTATATGAAGACTTAAGTTGCCTGCTGAATTAGAAACATGGTGAGACACTAACCATAAATTCTCTTCCTTTTTATAGGCTTTTATCTCTTCAATTAATTTATTAAGATCTCTATTAAATAGTTTTATTAACGTTTGGGTAATCATATTCATTTATATATTGCTCGTTATTCATTAAAAAAATGAATCAAAAATGCATAACAAGTATGTGTTAAAAAAGTACTTTTTTTGATGTAAAATCTACTCAAAAATAGAAAATAAATAACTTACTTTTGCTTTATGCAACAACAAAATCGGTCGCAGTTTGAGTTTGTAGTTTTAATGGCTGCACTTATGTCTATTGTAGCTTTATCTATTGATGCTGTTTTACCTGCATTACCTATGATTGGTGAATACCTCAGTGTTAATAACCCTTTAGACAATCCTAAACTTATTACTTCTATTTTCTTAGGCCTTGGTATTGGGCAATTAATTTTTGGACCACTTTCAGATAGTTTTGGCAGAAAACCAATAGTTTATGTAGGTTTTATACTTTTTATTATTGCATCTATTATTTGCGTAACTACCAAGAGTTTTGAAATGATGCTTTTTGGCCGTGTATTACAAGGCATTGCATTAGCCTCTCCAAGAACTATGTGTATTGCTATGGTTAGAGACTCTTACGATGGTGATTATATGGCAAAAATTCTTTCGATTGTTGTAATGGTTTTTATTCTTGTGCCTGTGGTTGCACCAACCATTGGACAGTTTTTGATGCATCATTATGGATGGAAATCTATTTTTACATTTAACACAGCATTTGGTATTCTGGTTGTATTATGGTATTGGTTAAGACAACCTGAAACCTTAAAGGATAAATATAGAATTCCATACCGTTTAAGTATTTTTAAAACAGGAACTATTCAATTTTTTAAGATTAGAGCTGCAGTAATTTACACCCTTCTTTCTGGCTTTATTACAGGTTCTTTTATGGTTTATTTAAGTACCTCTCAACAAATCTTTGAGAAGCAGTATGATTTAGCAGAAGAATTTCCTTTAATTTTTGCCAGCTTAGCTATTTCTGTAGGGTTAGCTACATTTTTTAACAGCCAACTTGTTATAAAATTTGGCATGAAACGTATAGTGCACCTTGCCATGTGGAGCTTTATTTTAACCTCACTTGTATTCATTATTTTATTTAGCTCTAAGGCGAATCCTAGTATTGAAGTTTTAATTACCTTTTTTGCACTTCAGTTTTTTACCATAGGCTTTTT
The DNA here is from genome assembly GCF_025210595.1 of Winogradskyella sp. Taxonomy (GTDB): domain Bacteria; phylum Bacteroidota; class Bacteroidia; order Flavobacteriales; family Flavobacteriaceae; genus Winogradskyella. Next base: position 5,332 of record NZ_JAOARH010000146.1, on the reverse strand, counting down.
ATTTGGAAACTTACGTGCTTTGGCCATGGAACCTATGGGACATATTGCCGGAATAGGTTCTGCCCTCAACGGATTTATCTCAACAGTAATGGCTGTACCAATAGCTAACCATATTGGTGGTTTTGTTATTAACTCTGTAACTCCACTTTTTATTGGTTTTTTGGCTTGTGGAATAATTTCACTTCTTCTATTTTATATAAATAGCAGTAAAGCTGCAAAAATCTTACGGAAAATTTAAAATATCTCTAAGCTTCCTTTGCCTTCTCTTATAATTTCTGGAGGGCTGCTTGATAGGTCTATAATTGTAGAAGCTTCATTACCTCCATAACCTCCATCAATAACCAAATCCACAAAATTATCCCATTTTTCTAGAATTAATTCTGGGTCAGTAGTATATTCTACAATATCATCTTCATCTCTTATAGACGTAGATACTAACGGATTACCTAATGCATTTACTAATGACAATGTAATTGAATTGTCTGGCACTCTAATACCTACTGTTTTTCGCTTTTTAAATGGATTTGGAAGACTTTTAGATCCTGGCAGAATAAATGTATAAGGTCCTGGCAAAGCACGTTTTAATATTTTAAATACTGAGTTGTCTATTTGCTTTACATAATCACTAAGATTGCTTAAATCCTCGCATATAAATGAAAAATTAGATTTTTCTAGTTTAACTCCTTTTAGCTTTGCTAAACGTTCTAATGCTTTAACATTAGTAATATCACAACCTAATCCATAGACTGTATCTGTTGGGTAAATAACTAAACCTCCTTGTTTTAATACCTCAACAACTTTTGAAATTGCTTTTGGGTTAGGATTTTCTGGATATATTTTTATAAACTCTGCCATAATTTAAAGATACTACAATTACTAAAAAAAGAACAAAGTTTTAATATCAAAACAATTTAAATATTAATAACTGTTGACAACTAATTTATAATACGATTGCATCTACAAAGTCATACTTACCAAAAGTAAACTTTACTCCAAAGCTAAGGACATTAAACGTACCTTTTTCAAAATAACTTTGTAATTCTCTAGGAACTCTAATATCTGTTTTTACTTGCCTCCAATTATATGCTACCATAATGTTGAGGTTCTTAATAAATTCATATTCCAATCGTAAACCATAACACCAAAAGTTTCCAGAATCTCTGTTTAAATCATTAGAAAGTGTTGCTTTACCTATAACAGAGGTATAGATACCTAATCGTATTTTTGAAACTGGCAAAAACTCATAACCAATTGTAATGTAACGTTCTTCAATTTGTGTATTATTATAATTCCCTACAGATTGATTATCTATAATATCAAAATTCTTAATACCATAGTTAAGTCCTATATATAAATTCTTAAAAACAAAAAGATTAGCGTCAAAACCAAAACCATCTTTACCTTTATAAGCATCACCAATAAAATTGTCACCATAAGAGGTAGGCATTTGGTAAGAAAAAGAAATAGAACCTATATATTGACGCGATTCATCATATAAAAATTTAAATTTTGATGGCACTTCACCTCGATTTAAACTATTCTTAGCATTTTGCGCTTGTAATTGCAAACAAAAAACTAAACCAAGAAGAACTTTAATAATTAAATTCAAATTCATATTCTAAAATGTTCACATCAATAATTTGACTTATAAACTCTGCATTATTAATACTATAAATAAATTCTACTTGAGATTGTAATGGCACTATAAGTTGACTATCTTCTATATTTGGATAAATATTATTAAGCTGTCTAGAGATTTGCCTTACTTCATAACACTGACTATTCTCTACATCAAGAATAGTTTCATTAAACACTTCGGTACAACTAGGCTCAATAAACCTAAAACTATAATTTAAAATCGTATTCTCTCCACTTTCTCTTATTATGGTATAATTAAAATTAGTGAGTTGCACTAACTCAACAGTTCCTAAATCAAAAACTAAATCATCTGGTATATATTCTTCTGTACTCGTCTGAAAACGATATTTTGAATAATGATTATCTAATTCTACAGTAACATAAAACAGATTATTAGAGCCAAAAAGTGAAGTTATTTTAAACGCTCCTTCATTATCACTAATTCCCTCACCTAAAAGCACTTCTGAAGCCCCTAAACTATTCGCATCAGCATATATACTAATCTTAGCATCTTGCAAAGGCATATTATCTTGATCAACAACAAAACCCTTTACTAATACTCTAATATCATTATCGACCTCAGTATTTGCACAACTAAAAAAGAAAATCACAATAAAATAAAAAACAAATTTATTATTCATATTTATTTCGTTTTCTGATAGATGAAAAAACCTGATAAGGGTTGCGTATATTATCTAAGAAATTATCTCGAGCTTAGCAAAACGTAACAATAACTTTTTGGTAGCACCATTTTCAAACTTTATTTCGGCTTTTAAATCACCTCCTACACCTTCAATCTTTACAACCTCTCCTCTACCAAAGCGTTGATGATTTACAATATTACCTACAATAAGTTTGGTATCGAATAAGTTTGATGCTCCATTAGAAGAACTGACAGGTTTTAATTTTTTTGGAGTACTAATTTGAAATTTCTCAGGCTTTTTATTAGCCTCTTTCTTTTTAAACTTTGGTGTCTTAGGCTTTGCAAACCGAACCTTATTTGGTGGTACATCATCAAATATTGATGCATCTAGCATTGGATTAAAACGTTGCTCCTTTAATGGTGTGGTAATATTTACAAACTCATCAGCAATCTCTTCTATAAATCGGCTTGGCTCAGCATCTATCAATTTTCCCCAACGATAACGCGATACTGTATAAGTTAAATAGGCTTGCTTTTCAGCACGTGTTAGTGCCACATAAAACAGACGACGTTCTTCTTCGAGCTCACTACGTGTATTCATACTCATGGCACTAGGAAATAAGTCTTCTTCCATACCTACAATAAATACATGCGGAAACTCTAAACCTTTTGCCAAGTGAATAGTCATTAAGGCTACGTGATTAGGATCTCCTTTATCTCCGTCTAAATCGGTAGCTAAAGCCACATCTTCTAAAAATTCTGCTAAAGAATCACCAGCATCTGCAATTTCAATCTGCCCTTCTACAAAGTCTTTTATACCATTTAATAATTCTTGAACATTATCCATTTTGGTAACACCTTCTGGTGTGCCATCTTTGTTTAATTCTCTAATTAAACCACTAGTTTTAGCTACATGTTCGGCAAGTTCAAATGCATTAGCATTTTGATTCATTACCTTGTAACTTTCAATAAGCGTTACAAAATCTTTAAGCTTATTTTTAGTACCACTGTTTATATTAATAGCAACGCTATCAATATCTTTCATAATGTCATAAATCGTTTTCCCTGTGGCATTTGCTGCTACAATTAAACGATCTACTGTAGTTTGCCCAATACCTCTTGCTGGATAGTTTATAACACGCTTTAGAGCTTCTTCATCAGATGGGTTTAAAATAAGACGCAAGTACGCTGTAACATCTTTAATCTCTTTACGTTGATAAAAGGATAAACCACCATAAATACGATAAGGAATATCGCGCTTACGCAGAGCATCTTCTATAGCACGCGATTGTGCATTGGTTCTATAGAGTACCGCAAAATCACTATTATTGAGCTGATTATTCATTTTGGTTTCCCAAATAGTACTTGCTACATAACGACCTTCATCACCATCGGTTAACGAACGATGAACAATAACTTTTTCACCAGGATCATTAGCTGTCCAAACTACTTTATCTAGTTTGGTTTTATTATGCTCAATTACTGAATTGGCTGCTCCAACAATCATTTTTGTAGAACGATAATTCTGCTCTAAGCGATACATTTTTACGCCATCGTAATCTTTTTGAAAGTTGAGAATATTATTAATATTGGCGCCACGGAATGCATAAATACTTTGTGCATCATCTCCTACAACACATATATTCTGAAAACGATCTGCCAATGCTCTTACAATAAGATATTGCGAGTGGTTGGTATCTTGGTACTCATCTACTAAAATGTAGCGAAATCTATTTTGATATTGCGCTAAAACATTTGGAAAACGTGTTAATAACTCATTGGTTCTAAGCAACAAATCATCAAAATCCATGGCACCTGCTTTAAAACAACGATCTACATATTCTTTGTAGATATCTCCCATTCTTGGGCGACGCGCCATAGCATCGGCTTCCATAAGTTCTGGATTCTTAAAATAAGCTTTTACAGTAATCAAACTGTTTTTATACGAAGAGATACGACCATAAACCTGCTTAACTTTATAAACATCCTTATCTAAGCCCATTTCTTTTATAATAGAACTTATAAGCTTTTGTGCATCTTGCGTATCGTAAATCGTAAAATTACTTGGAAAGCCTAAATGGTGTCCTTCAAAACGAAGAATTTTAGCAAACACTGAGTGAAACGTTCCCATCCAGAGGTTTCTAGCTTCACCATCACCAACAATATCTGCAATTCTGCCTTTCATCTCGCGAGCAGCTTTATTAGTAAAGGTTAATGCCAAAATATTAAAGGCATCTACACCTTGACTCATTAAATAAGCGATGCGATACGTAAGTACACGTGTTTTACCAGAACCTGCACCAGCAATGACAATCATTGGTCCATCTTTCTGTATAGTTGGTGCTAATTGAGCGTCGTTAAGTTGACTAAGATATTTTTCCAAAGGTTACAATTTTTCGAACTGTGAAAATACATATTGTCTCAAGTATTTCCATGAATAAAATCTAATAATTATAAACAAGATATGAGCAATAAAATCACTTATATCATATTGCAACAACAGAAAACACCTTTTAAAAAAGAAGATTTTTTTTGATTTGTTTTTAAAAACTATTTATAGTTTCTCTTGGTAGGAAATTTAATTTTCAAACTGTTGTATATATAGCAGTTTTAACCAAAAAAACCAACCCTCCATGAAAAAAAATTACTTTTACTTTATACTATCCCTTTCTATTTTAACCTCATTTTTCTTAAACGCACAAGAGTACGTTCCGCTACTTAACAATTCTAGCTGGAATATTACAACTGCAAATTTTGGCGGCTCTACCAATGACATTATTGACTCTGGAACAGATGTTGTTATTGGTTCTTATACCTATAAAAAATTCACTGACCCAACCTTATACAGCACTGACAACTATATTAGAGAAGATGTTGCCAACAGACGCGTTTATCGTTATGTCGATGGTACTGATGAGCTATTATATGATTTTAATTTAAATGTTTCAGATGAAATTGTATTAGGAGATGATAAAACTTACACCGTAACTTCAGTAACTGACATAAATGTTATTAATGGCGTTAGAAAACGTATACATTTGGTTCATTTTA
>NZ_JAOARH010000145.1 GCF_025210595.1 Winogradskyella sp. | reverse complement strand
GTTGGACATCCACTAGGTTATATTGCTTCAGATATTTATGCGCGTTATAAGCGTCATCAAGGATTCAATGTATTGCATCCTCAAGGTTATGATAGCTTTGGATTACCAGCAGAGCAGTATGCGATTCAAACTGGACAACATCCAGCAATTACAACCGAAACCAATATTGCAACCTATCGTCGTCAATTAGATCAAATCGGATTTTCATTTGACTGGTCTAGAGAAGTACGTACAAGTGATCCAAAATATTATAAGTGGACGCAATGGATTTTTATTCAATTGTTCAATTCTTGGTACAATAATGAAACTGATAAAGCAGAAGCTATTTCTAGCTTAGTTTCAATATTTGAAGCAGAAGGAAATGCTAACGTCAATGCAGCTTGTGATGATGCCGTTGAAGTATTTACTGCTGATGATTGGAATAACTATACGTCTGAACAACAACAAGAAATTTTATTACAATATAGATTAACCTATTTAGCGGAGACAGAAGTAAACTGGTGTCCGGAATTAGGAACTGTTTTAGCTAATGATGAAATTGTTAATGGTTTGTCTGAACGTGGAAGCCATCCTGTAGTGCGTAAAAAAATGACCCAATGGTCAATGCGAATTTCTGCGTATGCAGAGCGTTTATTACAAGGATTAGAAACTATTGATTGGACCGATTCATTAAAGGAAAGTCAGCGTAACTGGATTGGAAAATCTGTTGGAGCGTCTGTAATCTTTAACGTCATTGCGAGTGAAGCGAAGCAATCTGTGGATAATGAAGAATCTCATACCATAGAAGTTTTCACAACACGTCCTGATACGATTTTTGGTGTGAGTTTTATGACTTTAGCACCAGAACACGATTTAGTATCTAAAATCACAACTGAAGCGCAAAAAGCTGAGGTAGAAGCTTACATTGAAGCTACTGCAAAACGCAGTGAGCGTGATCGTATGGCAGATGTAAAAACCATTTCTGGTGTGTTTACAGGAGCTTATGCTGAGCATCCATTTACTAAAGAACCAATTCCAATTTGGATTGGAGATTACGTTTTAGCTAGCTACGGAACAGGAGCAGTTATGGCTGTACCTTGTGGTGATCAACGTGATTATGATTTTGCGAAGCATTTCAATATTGAGATTCCAAATATTTTTGATGGTGTAGATATCTCTGAAGCAGCATTTGCAGATAAAGACAACACGAAAATTGCGAATAGTGACTTCATTAACGGAATGAACTATAAGAAAGCAACAAAGCGTGTGATCTATGAGTTGGAGCAATTAGGACAAGGTGAAGGAAAGACCAACTACAGATTACGTGATGCTGTATTTTCGCGTCAACGTTATTGGGGAGAGCCATTCCCAGTATATTACAAGAATGGAATGCCGCAAATGATTGCAGATGAGCATTTGCCAATTCAATTACCAGAAGTAGAAAAGTATTTACCAACCGAAACAGGTGAGCCACCATTAGGTAATGCTAAAGTTTGGGCTTGGGATACGACTACTAATGCTGTTGTTGAAAATGAAAAGATTGATAACGATACGATCTTCCCATTAGAATTAAATACGATGCCTGGTTGGGCAGGAAGCTCACAGTATTTTAATAGATATATGGATCCTCAAAATGATGATGCTATTTTCTCTAAAGAAGCGATGAACTATTGGGAGCAAGTAGATTTATACATTGGAGGAAGTGAGCATGCCACAGGGCACTTATTATACTCACGTTTTTGGCAGAAGTTTATGTTTGATAAAGGTTATGTTAACCATGATGAGTTTGCTAAAAAGCTGATTAACCAAGGAATGATCTTGGGAACGAGTGCTTTTGCTTTCAGATTAGAATATGAACCTAATGTACATGTTTTAGAGGAGAAATATGATATACTCTCAAGAGAAGATAAAACGGCTTTAATGTTAAAACCAATATTTATATCTAAGAATGTATGTGAAGAATTAGATAAGTTGTCCTCTCAAGATTTGAAAGTTTTTATTAATAAAAATTATTCAACTCAAATAAGAAAAGGGTTAAGTGATTTTATTGATACAAATGTAGAAGCAAATATTGATGAACTATATCATGTTATAGGTTTTAATCCAGTTAAATCTCATGTGGATTTTGTTAATGCATCTGATGAATTAGATACAGAAGAATTCAAAAATTGGATGCCAGAATTCCATAACGCAATTTTTATTACTGAAGAAGATAATACATTCAAAGTTAAGCGCGAGGTTGAAAAGATGTCTAAATCCAAATTCAACGTGGTTAATCCAGATAACATTTGTGCAGAATATGGAGCAGATTCACTACGTCTTTACGAGATGTTCTTAGGGCCATTAGAGCAATATAAGCCTTGGAATACTGCTGGTATTACAGGTGTACATGGATTCCTTAAGAAATTATGGAAGTTATACTTTGATGATAATGGATTGAAAGTTACAGATGCGGAGCCAACAAAAGATAACTTAAAGACTTTACATAAAACCATCAAAAAAGTACAAGAAGATATTGAGAACTTCTCGTTCAATACCTCTGTATCTACCTTTATGATTGCTGTGAATGAGTTAACGGCTCAAAAGTGTACAAGCAAAGCCATTTTACAACCTTTATTGGTATTGATTTCACCTTATGCACCACATATTTCGGAAGAATTATGGAATGCTTTAGGAAACGAGGACTCTATTTCTACAGCTGAATTTCCAGTGTTTGAAGCAAGTCACTTGGTAGAAAGTAGTAAAGAATATCCAATTTCATTTAATGGT
>NZ_JAOARH010000144.1 GCF_025210595.1 Winogradskyella sp. | reverse complement strand
TTTTTTCAAGTTGAAATAGAGTCAAATTATTTTCAGTAACATTTAATGGTGGTGATAGTATTTCGGTTAATGCAAAATTTACATTGTCTTCATTTAACTGCACATGTGGTTCATTATCATCTGGTAAAAATGTATTATCAAATGGAGTGTTATTAGTTGTGGCTCTACCAGATAAGTTTATATTGTGAAACCAATCAATGTCATCGTCTGTGCTTTCTTCTGTGATTTCTAACGCTAAAGCACTTACAGAAGGTATAAAGCTAAACTTGTCAATTTGAAGGGCGTTTAAAAAATCTTGTGCAATTCCACCTTCTGAGCCAACATCTCCGGTTAAATCTGATAAATCAAAAAGACCACCTGGTGCAGCATCAACACCATCAAAATTTGTGGTTCCTGAATTGGCTATAGACTCTACGTTTGGTACAATTGGTGGAAGTAAAGGTGCGAAAAATCGACTTACTTGTGCAGGTGTGCCAGCAGCAGGAGTCATGTTTATTTCAATATCTACATTTACAGGGCCTAAAGGACCATCTACAGGAATTGTAGTGTCTACAATGGTAAAGCCATTTGTAACTGGTGTTGTGCCATCGGCAGCTAAATAAGGGCTGCCAATACCGCTTCCGTTAATTATAGAGACATTACGAGTGTTTTCAGGAAAGCCATTAGAAGTAAAGCTATTTATTCTAGATTCAAATTCAATCCTATAAGGGTGTGCTATAGGTAATGTTAAACTAGGATCGAAAGAATATACATCTGTATTTGGATCTAATAAATGTGGTTCTAAATGGTCAATTAACAACTGCCTTGCTGCAGGTGACTTTAGAAAACCTTCAATTAAGGGTTGTAATTCTGTAACAGGATTTAACGGGTTGTTTGCTAAGAAATTTAACTGGTGTTGTAGACCTATAGGTACATTTGCACCATGGTGTGGCGAATCAAAAGAAATGTATAATCTTGTGTCTGCATTAAGTGTGTTGGCTTCCATATAGTTTAATGCATATCTAGAAATGAGTCCTCCCATGCTTGGGCCAATAATTACATTTTGCTCAGGATTGTTGGGTGCTTTTGCTGTATTTATAATGTTTAAAAGTTCAACAAGTAACATGGCGTTTCGCTCAATGAAATCTGCGCCTCCGTCTACAGTTGCTCCATCAGCTGCTCTTACATAAACTGGGAAGTTTAAAATGATAACATCAAATCCTTGAGCTCTAACTAGGTCTGCTAAATTTTGTGAACCAGAGCTACCTGTAAAATCTAACATGCTATAGATGCCAGGTATATCTCTAGAGTCGGTTGGGTCAAAGCCATCAACTAAGATTATAGGTTTATCTAAAATGTTATCAGCACTTAAAAACATCTCATATTCTCCTTCGCCAGGATAATTAGATGTTTCTCCGTATGCGGATAAATCTGGTGTAATACCAGAAGTAAATGCCGTTTGTGCTAGCATTAGCGATGGTAAAAACAATAAAATAAAAGCGTATAGTTTTTTCATAACGAGGGTTTTTTGTTTCAGATTCAAAAGATACAAAGTTTCAAAACCTAAAGATGTTTTTTGATTGTAATTTCTATGAAAGGCATAAAAAAATCCTTAAAAACATAAGTTCTTAAGGATTTGTTTTTCAAAACATTATAAAATTATCCAAGAAATGGATATCTGTAATCTGTAGGAGTTACAAAGGTTTCTTTAATTAATCTTGGCGATACCCAACGTAACAAGTTTTGCGCACTACCAGCTTTATCATTTGTTCCAGAGGCTCTTGCGCCACCAAATGGTTGTTGACCTACAACAGCACCAGTTGGCTTGTCATTGATGTAGAAATTTCCAGCTGAATTTTGTAAAGCTTTAGTGGCTTCATCTACAGCATAGCGACAAGTAGATAAAACAGCTCCAGTTAATGCGTATTCACTGGTTTCGTCAACTAGTTTTAAAGTTTCAGAGTAAGCATCATCTTCATATACATAAATTGTAATTACAGGACCAAAAAGTTCTGTACACATGGTTGTGTATTTTGGGTTTGAAGTTACTATAACTGTAGGTTCAATAAAGTAACCTTTAGATTTGTCATAACCACCTCCAGCAATGATTTCTGCATCACTATCATTTTTTGCCTGATCTATATATTTTGCTAATTTATCAAATGAACCTTCATGGATTACTGCTGTAATAAAGTTGCTCATATCTTCTGGAGATCCCATTTTAAAAGATGCAATGTCTTCTAAAATGTATTTTTTAACATCAGACCAAATGCTTTTAGGAACATAAGCTCTAGATGCTGCACTACATTTTTGACCTTGAAATTCAAAAGCACCACGAGAAATTGCTGTAGCAACTTGTTTAGCATTAGCAGACTTGTGTGCAATAATGAAATCTTTTCCACCTGTTTCACCAACAATTCTTGGGTATGTTTTATAGTTATGAATGTTATTTCCGATTTGTTTCCAAAGTTCTTTAAAAATAAATGTAGAACCTGTAAAGTGTAATCCAGAAAAATCTGGGCTAGCTAAAACGGTATTGGTTATCATAACTGGATCACCAAATACAACATTTATAACACCATCTGGCACACCAGCTTCTTTAAATACATCCATAATAACTTTAGCAGAATACACTTGGCTGTCACTTGGTTTCCATACGACAACATTACCCATTAAAGCCATACAAGCTGGTAAATTTCCAGCGATTGCAGTAAAGTTAAAAGGTGTTACGGCATAAGTAAAACCTTCAAGAGGTCTATATTCTACACGGTTCCAAGCATCACTTGTGCTTTCTGGTTGCTCCATGTATATATCAGTCATAAACTGAACATTAAAGCGTAAGAAATCTATAAACTCGCAAGCAGCATCAATTTCAGCTTGGTGTATGGTTTTAGATTGTGCCATCATAGTTGCGGCATTAATCTTTGCTCTGTAAGGACCAGCAATTAATTCAGCAGCTTTTAAAAAGATGCCAGCGCGTTGTTCCCATGGTAATTGAGACCATGTTTTGCGTGCTTCTAAAGCAGTAGCAATAGCGTCTTCAACATGTTGTTGCTCTGCTAAGTGGTATTCGCCAACAATATGTTGGTGATCGTGAGGAGGAGACATTGTTCTGGTGTTTCCAGTTGTAATATCTTTTCCGTTAATATATAAAGGGACTTCTACTTTGCTGTTGTACATAGATTTGTAAGCCTCAGATACAGCTTCACGTTCTGGTGAGCCTGGAGCATAAGACTTTACAGGTTCATTAACAGCTACTGGTACATTAAAGAATCCTTTTCCCATCGATAAATTTTTTTAGCGTTTCTGAGTTTTACGCTAAGCTGTTAGACTGAGCTTAGTGAAATAACATCAGAAATCTGGTTATGATTAAGTTATTATTTAAAAGATTCCCAACCGTTTGGGAATAAAATTTTGAAAGTGCAAAGGTACAATATTTATGAGATATTATTATTCTTAAAGATTATTGTTGTGCGAAAAGTGATAATAGGCATTAGGCTAGAAAAACCTAACAAATCTCAAAATATTTTAATTGCTAAATAGAAGAGTTAATAGATTTTAAAAGGTGAAAAATACCAACATTATTTTTTGTAAGTTGCTGCCTTATTTTTTAAATTTTACCATGTCTAAGAACGATGCATTCATACTTACACTTGCTTATCCTGAAACAATTGTGTCTCATGCCGAAGAATGGTATTCTAAGTTTTTGCGTTTTCTTTTTGTAGGGAATAAAAAACATGTTAGAGCAGGACATGCTGCTTTAGTTTTAATAAATAAAAGTACAGGTGTTTTAGAGTATCATGATTTTGGTCGCTATATAACTTCAGAGCCTAACGGAAGAGTAAGAGGTCGAGAAACAGATTTTGAATTAAGGTTTCCGATAGAGGCAAAAATTGAAAATAATAAGATTAAGAATTTAGAGGATATTCTAAAATTTTTAGCCACAAATCCTAAGTTAACCCATGGTGATGGTCACTTATATGCTTCAGTTTGTGATAGTGTAAATTATGATTTGGCAAGAAAGTATATAAATGAAATGCAGGCTCAAGGCTTTGTTAGGTATGCAGCATTTATAAAAGAAGCTTGTAATTGTGCGCGTTTTGTGACGGATACTCTAATTGCTTCTGTGGTAGATGCTAAAGTTAAGAAACAACTAATACGTTCTAAATGGTTTACGCCAAGTACTATTGGTAATGTGGTTATTGCAGATACTGAAGATTTTGTGTATTTGGTTAATGAAAAAGGAGGTGTAGATAGATTTGGGTCTACAGTTAGTAAAGAAAATAGACGTTTATTTTTAGATCAGTTAAAAGGCTATAATCCAAGCTTGATAGGTACTTTAGAGCCTAAGCATAATACAGTAAAAGTGGAGCATGCGCAATGGTTAAGTGGTATAGCAGCAGGTGCTTGGTTTGAGCTTTATGATTTAGGACACGATACAGAATATCGTTTTAGACGTATTTCTCCTTATGGTAATACAGATTGTGATGGTGTTTATAAAGTAAACGATGAGAGTTTTGATATAAATACGGAGTATCAATTCATTCATTATTCTAATTGCTTATTCTTCAATGTAGAACAAGGTCTTGTATCCTACAGATTCGATTTTGTAAAAAATTATGTGTCAGATTGAGCTTGACGAAGTGCGTAGTCGAAGTATTGAGGTGTAGTTAAAACCTAATTAAGTGCAAAAGGCGCGCTTAATTTAAAGGAAGGAATATAAACTTTAAACTTGCTGGCTTTTGTGAAATTAACCATATTGTAATGACCTCGCATGGCACCAAAAGGAGATGTTAACAAACAACCAGAATTATAAGTGTGCTTTTCGCCAGGTTTAAGAACGGGTTTCTTTCCAATAACGCCTTCACCTTCAATAATTTCTTCGTTGTTTAGAGCGTCTAAAATTCTCCAATGACGTGAGTTTAATTGTACAGAATCCTTACTCTGATTTTCAATTGTTACTTTATAGCCAAAGGCAAAGTGAACTTTATAGTTTTTATAAAATGTGCCTTCAAAATTGGTTTCTACAGAAATTTTAATTCCGCTTGTAACTTGTTGTACCATAGTTTTTATGGGAAATTATAATGCTAAAATAGTATAATTTTTGAATGAATACTCATTTTTAAGATTAAGAAGGGTTTATATTTAACATTTTATCGACAACATGCTTTTCAAGTGTCTTAAAAAAGTTGATGACATCCTCTTTTTCTAAAAGACTATTAATGGTTACCATTCTTACAAATTCTTCGTTTTTAAAGGAACCAAAGCCCACCATTAATTTTGAATTTTCATACAGGCTAGTGCACAATGCTTTGGCGGGAATGCCTTTGTAGTTAAAACATACAGATATAGAGTCTTCAAAACTGTAAAGTGTATAATCTTTATGATTGTTAATGTAATCTCTCGCAATTTGCGCCATTTCAAACTGTTTGTCTACAATTTTTTCCAACCCTAAAGTTCCAACAGATTTCCAGAGCGTCCATATTTTTAAAGCATCATTACGACGTCCGCATTGCATGGAGGTTTTACCTAAATTAAAATCGTCACTATCGGTTTGGTATAAGTAATCGGCTTCATTTGAGAATGAATGATGTAATTGGGCTCTATGTTGTGTTATTATTATGGAACAACTCAGTGGTGTGCCAAGCATCTTATGGGCATTAACACTAAATGAGTTGGAATTCTCTAAGCCTTGTACTAGATGTTTGTGCTTATTGCTAAAAATAACTCCACCACAATAAGCGCCATCTACATGCAGCCATACATTATGCTTTTTACAGACTTTGCTTATAGTTGTAATATCGTCAAAAGCACCCAACACAGTAGTGCCGGCAGTTGCATTAACAAAAAACGGTTGGTAACCTTTTTTTATGTCTTCTAAGATTAATACTTCTAAATGTTCTGCTAACATTTCACCTTTATTATTGGTTTTAACTAACCTAACCTGTGCTCTTCCTATGCCTGTTAACGCTGCATTTTTGGAAATAGAATAGTGTGATTCAGCAGAAGTATAAAGCGTCATTTT
>NZ_JAOARH010000143.1 GCF_025210595.1 Winogradskyella sp. | reverse complement strand
TTCTGATCCTAATTTTTGGGGAAAATACAATTTAATAGAACCAGATAAATCTATTGAATCTGCTATTGAAAAAATTAAGAAGAGTATTGAAAAACAAAAGCAAAAGGAAAGCAAATCATCTGTTAACGGAAATCCTTAATTTAAATAGAAATTAGATCGCTCTGCTGTTAGAGGTTAGATGTATAGACTAGAGCAAAGAAAATAGATACTTATTTGTGGTAATTAGTATCTATTTTATGCGAAAAAAAAATAATCTTTGCCTCTAGTCAAAGCATCAAGAGTATTGTTTTATGATTTTAATTAATCATACTTTCCTTTGTGTTTTAACGCCTGCTTTATATGTGCAAAGTGATGATTACTATGCCAAGCGTAAACACCAATAGTTTCTTCAATTGAAAAACGTTTACCATGTTCTGGGTGAATGAATTCTCTTTTTAAATCATTTTCAGAAAAACTATTGAGTAAAATGCCAAGCTTTTTATGTACTCCTTTTAAAATAGAAATAGGGGCATCGATAGGTTCTGAGTAATCAACGAGTTTGGCAAATCGGTCTTCAAAATATGGACGTATTGTTGGTGTATCTTCTGTTATAGCAAGTTTAAATCTTACAATACTATTTATATGGCTATCAGCACAATGATGCACAACTTGTCTAATAGTCCAACCGTTAGGTCTGTATTTATAGTTTAGTTCTTTGTCACTTAATTCTTTTGTAATTTCTTCAATACGTTTAGGTAGAGATTCAATGGTTTTAATCCATTCGGATATGTGCTTTTGAGTTATGTGTTCTGGTTTGTTAAACTCACCAATTGGGAACTTTAATTTGTATAATTCTTGTTCAGTCATAGCTTTATTTTTTTGATTTCAAATTAAAACGATATACATAGCCTAAGCTTAATTCAGTAAAGTCGGCTTGTCCAAGATTGGCATTAATATGTACACCAATAAATATATTACGTTTAGGTGCTTTATTTGTAGACCATAAATAATATTTTAATCCCATTCTGGCAGATACGGTACGCTTTATTTCATAATACCAGTCTAATTCACCTAAAATTTCAATGGTTTCTCCATTTGCGTTTTGGTAGGAATAGCCTTGGTTTAGTTTCCAATCAATTTTATAAAAAGGTTTAAAAACATTCAGTCCAAGGTCAAATTCAAAACCAAAATGATCAATTAATAATTCTGAAGTTGCAAAAAGCCCAAAATTTGTAGCGTAACCATAAGGGTTGTCTGTAAAATGAGGATATTGCTCTTCAACTAAAGTTTCGTTGTTTTTTATGTAATCATAGTAGTGCTCATAAAACCGATAATAAAAACCACCACCAAACTTAAACGTGTTATTGATTATTTTTCCGGCAGAAGCAGCTATGCTATACACTTCTTTTTTAGTATTGAATTTTTCGGATAGTACATTTTGTCCAATTCCTATTCTGCTAGAAAAATAGGTTTGAGATTTAGATGAAAACTCTGGTTTTTCAAAATTTATAGGCTCTTTGTGTTTTTTTAATTTAGCAGAAATACTTGCAGCCAAAGAGTTAAGTCCTTGGTTTGGTAAGCTTGTATGACCATTAGAATGATGCAAATAACCGAGACCAAATCGCCAATCTGTTTTCTCGCTTTTAAGAAAAGTGTAGTATATAAATGACCTAAAAGACCAATTTATTTTTGTAGTTATTGCTCTGTTAAAAGGGTTGGTGTTTATATTGTATTGGGTGTCCATATAAGAGCCTCCTAAGCCAACATGTAAATTCAAATTATTAGCAAATGATGATTTTAGAATAGAAAATTCTATAAAAGGCATTACAGAATACGCTCTACCAATCTTTTCTATGTTACCAAAATCTGAATAACCAAATGAAACACCTGTTGTAGGATAATTGAGTCTTGCAGCCCATTCTTTATCGGTATTGTAATTGTTTTTTCCAATGCTTAAGAGTACATTCTTTTGAAGTTTTCTTTCGGGAAAAAATGTATTAGCTTCAAGGGTTTTGCCAATGAGTATTTCTGGTGTGAAAAAATACGATTCATCATTGCTAATATTTTTTGATTGGGCAAAGGCTGCATTGTTTTTTAAACAGAAGAAAACTGTAAGAGCAGTAAGGCTAATGACTTTTTTTAAGAGCATTCTTGGGTGGTTTGTTATGCAAATAACAATTAAAAATTGAATCTCGCGCTCAAATTAGGAGTAAACTTTAAAGAACGGTTGTTAATTTCTACAATATTATTATCACTGTCTAAGGTGTAATATCTCTTAATGATATTGGTTTGATTAAACATGTTCCAAACAGAAGCTCCTATTTCTGCTTTTATGCTTTTAGAAACTTGAAATTTATATATAGCAGATAGATCTGCTCTAAAATAATCTCCTAACCTTGCGCTATTAGGGTTGTTATATTCTATAAAAGAATTGCTGTTGTCTTGTACTGATGCAGGTTTTGTGTAAGCTCTGCCAGAGTGCCAGTTAATTCCTAAGCCTATTTTAAAATTTTTTAAACTGTAAGTTAATGATGCATTAGCAACATGGGTTAAATCTACAGTGTTCGGAAAGGTGCTTCCGTCATTTATAGTATCAAACTTATAATCATTATTACTTAAAGTGTAGCTCAGCCATGTGCTAAAATTATTAAAACGCTTATTGATGAGAAAATCGAGACCTGTTACAGTGTAAGATCCAATGTCATTTACAAACTGAAATTGATTCTGAAAACCTTGGCTTTGTGCTGTTATGTCATCAACATTTTTGTAATAACCTTCAAGCGAAACTAATAGGTTGTTTTGATTGTAACTAACTCCTAATGATATTTGCTGGCTTTTTACAAGCGGTACATTGTCTAGCTTAGAAAGCTGCCATCGTCGTTTTTCAATTCCAAAAAAATCTTGTTGTAAATCGATAACCTGACTAATGGATTGGCTTTTTAATTCACCCAAAACCTCAAGTCTAATGTTATCAGAAATTTTCTGATTAAAGGCAAATCTAGGTTCAAGTACAAGTTCTTTAAGTTTTTCAAAATAACTAATACGCGCACCTAAGCGAATATAAGTGTTTCGTGATTTTGAATAGCGTTCTGTTTCGCCAAAAAAAGCATGAGTTCTAATAATTTCCTTAACTAAACTTGTAAAGTTAGGGTTAGAAACATCTTCAAAATTGGTAACACCTACCTCATTAAATTGATAACCTCCTCTTACTTCTGTGTTATTATCTACGGTTTTTTTAACATCTAAACGCAATCCGTAATCTTCTACTTTGTTTTCTTGAATAAGAAGCTGATTATTAGAAACATCATTGTTGTGTGCATCTAAGTCGTAATTAGAGTAATAGAATTGTGCTGAAGTAGAAATATTGTCTTTAAATATTTTAGAATACGTAGCACTTGCACCATAGCTTACTTGATTTAACGAGCTTTTAGTTTCTTGAAAATTATTTTCAGAATTGGTGTATACTTGATTGTAATCTAGGTTATTGTAAATGTTTAGTAAATTAATGCGAAGCTTAGATGTATTATTAATATCATATAAAAACTTAGCATTAATATCGTAGAACAAAAAGCTTTCGTCTAAAGCAAGAATAGTGTTGGTGTCATTAGAACCATTGAGTTCTGAATCTCTAAAAATTCTATCAAAATAAGCGTCATAAGTTGTTGAAACCAAAACATCTGTAAAAGAACGTCTTGCAGATAATTGTAATTCGGTTTTTTTGCTCAACGGAACTTTTGCATAACCATCAACACTTAAAAGGTTGGTGCCAAATCCTGCATTGAATTTATGATCAATGTTGTCTGAATTTTTTATAGAAATAGTACTAGACACTCCATTGCCATAAAGTGCGCTTGTACCATTTTTAGAGATACGTACATCGTCTGATAAGTAAGGATTAAAAGCTGAGATTAAACCAAAAAAATGACCAGATTGATACATTCTAATGCCTTCGTAAAGTACCAAGTTTTGATCATTAGTTCCACCTCTTACATTAATATTAGAAATGCGTTCGTCTACACTTATAATACCTGGTAGATTTTGCACAATCTGTAACACATCTGGTTCTATTAAACCAGGTAATATGTCAAAAGCCTTGGCTTTTACAGTTACTGTTCCGTTATTGGTTTTAGAGATGCCTTTAGATAAATAATTGGTTACCACAACCTCTTCTAGCCGTTGAATAGTCTGGTCTTTTGGCGTGATAGCAATAAAACGACTGCTTAAGATTTTAAAGTTTAATGGAGTATGTGTGTTTAGTTCGTATAGTACTTCTTCTAAAGTAAGTTTAGAGCTTAAAGGATGTATTACTATATTGTCTAAAGTCTTTGTTTCGTAAGAGAACTTAACGTCGTAGCGTTTTTCTATTTGTTCAAGAATTTGAGCGAGTGGTTTTTGTTCCTTATTTTGAGAATTACCCAAATTAAAGGAGAGCATAACTAAAAAAAATAAAACAATACGAAGTAAAAGTTTATTCACGCTTTAATACAATAGAAGTTCCAGACTTACTATAGCTTAAATTTAAAGGTATTGTTACAGATTGCAATGCTAAATCTAGATTTTTATGAGTAAAACTACCACTAAATAATCGTGAAGCATCTGCTTTGTCTATAACTACATCTATATCATAATAATTTTCAAGTTCAGCGATAACGTGCTTTAAAGGCGTATTTTTAAAGCTACTTTCACCACGCAACCAAATGGGTTGCGCAGTGAGTTCTTTTTCATTAGCAAGTAACTTCCCATCTATGACTTTTATACTGTGTCCAGGTTTTAGTTTTGCAAATTCTTCATTAAACTTTACACCAACCAAACCTTCAAAACATGTTACTTCAAAGTAATCGTTACGTTGTTTTACGTTAAACTGCGTTCCTAAAACGCTTACAACACCGTTATCAGTAATAACATCGAATTTTTTTCCTTTAGCTACTTTAAAAAATGCTTCACCATTTAGTTTTACTTCACGGTTTTTGTTCCATTGACTTTCATTAAAGACTAAAGAAGAATTTGCATTAAGCATTACTTCAGAGGCATCAGGTAATTCAATATTGGTTTGTTTTGCAATAAGGGTATTAACTTCAGTATCTAACGTTGTTGTATAATAATAAGCACTAAAACAAATCGCCAAAATAGCTGCAACTCTAAGTAATGGTTTGTACCAAGGTTGTAACTTATTGTTGTTGGATTTTAATTTTGGTTTTAGCTCGTTATAATGCTTGTCTACAGAGAAATTAGGAGATTTAAAACCTTGTAGCGCACTATTCATTCGGATTAAATCACTGTAATCCTCTAGCTGCTCAAAAGCTTTTTGCTCTTCTGCATTTAGGTTATTGTCTAACCATTTTTTTATGAGTTCTTCTCTGTTCATAATATTTCTTACAAAAGCAAGATTGTTTAATTTTTACAAATTATTCTATGTGCTTTAACTATATAACAGTTGAGTGTTAAAAATTCCTACCCTTCATTAAATTCCAAATTCCAAATTCCAAATTCCAAATTCCAAATTCCAAATTCCAAATCTCACACCTCACACTTCAAAATCTCATACCTTAATTCTATATCCCATCAATATCTTCACGTAATTTTTTTAATGCACCATAAATCCGTTTTTCAACAGCTTTAGTAGATATGTCTAAAAGTGCCGCAATTTCCTTAAAGCGTTTTCCTTCAACTCTATTCATTAAAAAAGCAACACGTTGTGCTTCAGTTAAATTTGCTATAGCATTTTG
>NZ_JAOARH010000025.1 GCF_025210595.1 Winogradskyella sp. | reverse complement strand
ACCCAGTTCTTAATTGAGCTGGGTTTTTTGTTTTTATTAAAACAAATGAAAATAACTACTTGCCTTTCCCCTTTTTAAAAAAACTATCAACTATAGTCGATAAGCCTATATAGAGCATTATAATGGCTGATATGCATAGTAGTATTGAGATTATCAGTAAAGGAATATATAGTGGTTTGTCATCATTGTTAAGAGAAAGATGAAGTAATGTTGGACCAATAAACATGAGTACAATACAAATACCCATTCGTCTTAAACCTTTGCTAAGCAATTCTTTATCTGTTCTATTATTTTCGTCCATAGCTAATACTTTTTCTTACACTTTTATGTTCTTGTAGTAATTTAGAAGCTTCTTCTTCAGTAATATTTAATTCATTCATTATCATTTTTACACCTCGATTTACTAGTTTGTTGTTGCTTAATTGCATATCGACCATTTTATTACCTTTTACCTTCTCTAACTGAATCATTGTTGTTGTTGTTATCATATTAAGCACTAGTTTTTGAGCTGTTCCTGCTTTCATTCTTGAACTACCTGTAAGAAATTCTGGACCTACTATTACTTCAATAGGAAATTGAGCTACTTGGCTTAAAGGACTATTTTTATTACATGTAATGCATCCAGTAATTATTTGCTCTTGATTACATTTTTTTAATGTGCTAACGACATAAGGTGTTGTTCCTGAAGCTGCAATGCCAATTACAATATCATTTTGAGATATGCTATGAGATTGAAGGTCTTCCCAGCCTTGAGTGGTTGAATCTTCTGCATTTTCCACAGCTTTTCGGATTGCGTTATCACCACCTGCTATTAGACCAATAACTACATTATGAGGTACTCCAAATGTTGGTGGGCACTCAGAGGCATCTAAAATACCTAAACGACCACTTGTACCTGCTCCTATGTAAAATAAGCGTCCTCCTGTTTTAAGTTTGTCAACTACTTTTTCTATTAATAGTTCTATTTGAGGTAACGATTTTTCTACTGCTAATGGAACAGTTTTATCTTCGGCATTGATGTTGGTAATAATCTCATTAATAGACATTTTTTCTAAATGATTATAATGAGAATCTTTCTCTGTAGTTTTTTCGAAATTCATGATATAAAAATAAAGAATTTCTTTGCGTTAGCGATAGAAACGGCATCCTTTTGCATGGCAAAAGATATAGTGGATAGCGCGACCTTGTACTCGACGATATTTCGACGAGCGCAAGGTAACGCCCATATTAAACTATTCTACGGTATATACTAGTTCGTCTACTTCTGATAGTCTGAAATAACCTAATGGGTAGTTACTTGGGTTTGTTGTATTGATACAATTGCCTCTTACGGTTGTTGGCTGTGTTTCAAATGGTCCTCCGTTTTCTTCGCTACCTTGTTGTAATAAAATGAACATAAATTCATAGAAGCGTTGTGAAATCCCATAATTTCTTATTGTTACAATATCACCTGACTCTAAATCTTCTTCTGTATAGAATCCGAAAATTTGATTACCATCGGTAAATTCGTCATCGTAAACTTCTAATGTTGGTATTACTGGTATATCGCTTATAAATTCAAAGAAATAATAATTTTCAATATTTGCAGGATCTGTATAGAATGCTTTAAGTTCTATATCCTCTCCTGTAAAACCACCATCATTATTTTGTTCAATATAATCTATGGGTACTACAGATTTAAGTGTTTCTGTACCAGTATATGTCTCACCATTATAAACTATAGTTAGGGTGTATGTTTCATCAATAATTGGTGAAAAATTGTTGTTTTTATAGATTCCGGTTAGTCCGTCTTCTGTGAAATTATAAATATTATTATTAGAATCTGAAATAAATACTGCGGCTCCGTTGGCTGGTGGTACAGTTTCATCAAAGAAAGGTGCTGAAAGACTAAGTTTAATGCTTTGTTCGTTTCCAGGTGTGTCTTTAAACCAATTAATAAATGCTTCTATAACTAAACGCGGTTCGGTGGTGTTGAGATCTACATCTACTTTGTCTTCACAATTTGAAAATAAGAGAACAAATACTAATAAAACGGCTATTTTTTTCATTTGTACTAGAATTTAAAGTTATATGAAACAGAAGGAACAATACCAAAAATGGCAAGTCTAATAGCTTCGTTTGTACCTGTTATTCGGTTTTCTCTAAATGTAATATTGGTGGCATTTCTGCGATTATAAATATTGTAAATACCAAAAACCCATTCGCCTTTAAATCGTTTATTACTATTAGAATTTGGGTTATAATTTGCTGATACATCTAGACGATGGTATGAGGGTAGTCTGCTAGAATTTCTGGATTCATAATTTGGTACTACTATGCCATTAAATTCGTATTGACTGTTAGGAAATGTTGTTGGTTGCCCTGTTTGAAATATAAAATTTGAATTTAACGACCATTTTTTATTTAATTCGTAGCTGGCAGTTAATGAAATATCGTGGGTTTTATCGAAAGGTGTGTTATACCATTTACCATTATTGATTCCGTTTTCAGTTTGTGTTCTACCTGATGTTTGCTGTTCTGATTTTGATAATGTATATGCCAACCAACCTTTTAGTTTGCCTTCGTTTTTTCTAAATAAGATTTCCATACCATAAGCTCTGGCTTCACCATTAAGAATAACTTGCTCAATAGCATTATTAGCAATTAAATCGGCTCCATCTATATAATCTATTCGGTTTTTTATGGTTTTATAAAATGTCTCAACCTCTAAAGAGAACAGATTATCTTTAAATGTTTTAAAATATCCTAAAGCGACTTGATCTAGTAATTGAGGTTTTACGTATTTGCCGCTTGGTGTCCAAACATCTAATGGTGTTGGTGAATTTGTGTTAGATAGCAAGTGTAAATACTGACTCATTCTGTTATAACTTGCCTTTACAGAAGCATTATCATTTAATTGGTATGCGATTGCTAAACGAGGTTCGATATTGGAAAATAATTCAATAACATCGCTTCTACTAAAACTTTCTGTGCCTAATGGTTCTGCTTTTTCGTAAATACCAAGATCTTCGTTAAAAATTACAGGATTATCGTTCTCATAAATATTTAATTCATCTTGCCCTAAACGATGAAATGTACTAAACCTTACACCATAGCTTACAGATAACTTATTACTCAGTTTGTGCTCGGCATCTAAATATATTGCATTTTCAAAAGCATATTTATCTATGAGTTTAAATGGATTTATACCAGAACTTTCTGTTGTAGGGTTTATTTCACCAGGATTGAATTTATAGTACATGCTATTTAAACCATACTCGAGTTTAAAATTATTGTTTATATAATGCTTAAAATCGTATTTAAGGTTGAAATTTCTAATGCCAGATTCCCAATCGAATTCTACGAAATCTAACTTTAATCCGTAATAATAATCGGAGTATATTAACGATAGATTAGAAAAAAGCTGATCGGAAAATAAATGATTCCACCTGAAATTAACAACGGTATTACCGTAAGTGTTTTCAAAACTATCTGCTAGTTCAAAAACATCTCTACCGAAATAGCCAGAAAGAAAAATATTATTTCTCTCATTAAGTCTGTAACTCAATTTTGTGTTTAAATCATAGAAATAAGCGACATTATCTATGTCAAAAAGCGGTAAAAATAAATGAACATAACTACTTCTTCCTCCAAATAAAAAAGAGCCTTTATCTTTTTTAATAGGTCCTTCAGCTAATAAACGACTAGATATTAAGCCAATGCCACCATTCATGTTAAATTTACTACTATTGCCTTCTTTTTGATAAATGTCTAACACAGAAGATATACGTCCACCATATTTTGCAGGTATTCCTCCTTTATATAGTTTAATGTCCTTAATAGCATCTGGATTAAAAACCGAAAAGAAACCAAATAAATGCGATGAATTAAAAATAGTAGCTTCATCTAAAAGAATAAGATTTTGATCTGCAGATCCTCCACGAACATTAAAACCAGAAGACCCTTCACCTGCATTGGTTACACCAGGAAGAAGTGTAATAGATTTTATAACATCTACTTCACCTAATACAACAGGCATTTGCTTAATGGTGTTAATAGATAATGCATTAACACTCATTTGTGGTTTTCTAATGTTTAGTTTTTCTATATTTTCTGTAATAACAACTTCATCTAAGCTTTCATCAGCTTCTGTAAGTTGAAAATTTTTAACTACATCAGTATTTAAAGCTATGGTTTCTGTAATAGTTTTAAACCCTAAATAGCTAATTTGTATTTTATATGTGCCTTTTGGTAGTGTAATGGAGTAGAAGCCATATTCATTGGTCATGGTACCAGATTGTATTTCTGGAACTATAACATTTACTCCAATTAAGGTTTCATTACTTTGGCTATCTCTTACTGTACCGCTTAAAGTGAATTTTTCTTGAGCTAAAAGGGCAAGTGAATTTAGAAAAAGAAAGAGTAATAACACTCTATTTGATGTAACCATAATTAAAAACTATGTCTTTTGATTGATGATTGATGTTACTATTTGTTTAAACGACTCATAAAAACTATTGTTACACAAATTTAAACAGAAAAAAAGCTTCATTTTTTAATGAAGCTTTTTTAATCAAATTTTAGTTTAATATGGCGTTAAGCGTTTTGCTAGGTCTCATAGAATTACTGGTAAGATTTTCATCTGGGAAATAATACCCATCAATATTAACAGCATCTCCTTGGCAGTCTATCAATTCAGAATCGATACTATCTTTTTGAGATGATAATTGATTGTAAACTTCAGTAAATTCAGCTTTAAGCGCTTGGTCTTTATCTTGATTAGCTAAAGCTTCAGCCCAATATAGTGCTATGTAGAAATGACTTCCTCTGTTGTCTATTTCATTAACTTTACGAGAAGGCCCTTTTTTATTTTCTAATAATTTTTCAGTTGCAATATCTAAAGTTTCTCCAAGTACTCTAGCTTTTGCATTATCGTTAACTTCTGCATAATGATCTAAGGATACAGCCAATGCCAAGAACTCACCAAGAGAATCCCAACGTAAGTGATTTTCTTTTACAAATTGCTGCACGTGCTTAGGTGCAGATCCACCAGCTCCAGTTTCAAATAAACCACCTCCATTCATTAATGGAACGATAGATAGCATTTTTGCACTTGTTCCTAATTCTAATATTGGGAATAAGTCAGTAAGATAATCTCTTAGTACATTTCCTGTTACAGAAATAGTGTCTTTACTGTCTTTAACACGCTCTAAAGTAAATTCAGTCGCTTCAATTGGCGATAAAATTCTAATATCTAAGTCAGAAGTATCATGGCTTGGTAAGTACTGATTTACTTTTTTAATTAATTCTGCATCATGAGATCTGTTTTTATCTAACCAAAAAACAGCAGGTGTTTGAGAAGCTCTTGCTCTTGTTACGGCTAATTTAACCCAATCTTGAACAGGTGCATCTTTAACCTGGCACATTCTCCATATATCACCTTCTTCAACATTATGGCTTGTTAAAATATCACCTTCAGTGTTAATTACTTCTACTTTTCCGTTAGTAGTTATTTCAAAAGTTTTATCGTGAGATCCGTATTCTTCAGCTTTTTGAGCCATAAGACCAACATTAGGAACTGTACCCATAGTTGTTGGATTGAATGCTCCATGCTTTTTACAGAAATCTATAGTAGCAATATAAACACCAGCATAACTACTGTCTGGTATAATTGCTTTAGTATCTTGTTGTTTTCCTTCTTTATTCCACATCTGTCCAGAAGTTCTTATCATTGCTGGCATAGAAGCATCAATAATAACATCACTTGGTACATGTAGATTGGTAATACCTTTGTCTGAGTTTACCATGGCCAAATCTGGTCCATTTTCTAAGGCAGTTTTAATATCAGCTTCAATTTCACTTCTTTTAGACTCAGGTAAATCGTTTAAATTGTCAAGTAAATTACCAAAACCATTATTAACATCTACACCAATCTCTTCTAGTGTTTCTGCATGCTTTTCAAAAACAGATTTAAAATAAGCCTTAACTGCATGACCAAAAATAATTGGGTCCGAAACCTTCATCATGGTTGCTTTCATGTGTAAAGACATTAAAATATCCTTGGCTTTAGCATCTTTAATTTCTTTATCTAAGAAATTAAGCAATGCTTTCTTACTCATAAAGGTAGTATCAATAATTTCACCATCTAATAAGGCTAAATTATCTTTTAAAATGGTTTGGTTACCATTGTTATCTGTGTGTACAATTTTTACTGTTGTAGCTTCATTAACTGTTACAGAAGTTTCGTTATGTGCAAAGTCTCCTTGAGACATCGTTGCAACATGTGTTTTAGAATCTGATGCCCAAGCTCCCATGCTATGAGGATTTTTCTTAGCATAATTTTTTACAGCTTTTGGCGCACGTCTATCCGAGTTTCCTTCTCTTAAAACAGGATTAACAGCACTACCTTTTACCTTATCGTATCGTGCTTTTATTTCTTTTTCGGTATCGTTACTTGGGTCTTCAGGATAGTTTGGAAGTTTATAGCCTTTAGCCTGTAGCTCTTCAATAGCATCTGTTAGCTGAGGAATAGATGCACTAATATTTGGTAATTTGATAATATTAGCTTCTGGTTTTTTAGCTAATTCACCAAGTTCTGCTAATGCATCATTAACGCGTTGCTCTTCTGTTAAGAAATCTGGAAAAACTGCTAAAATCCTAGCAGCTAATGAGATGTCTTTTGTCTCGATAGTAATCCCAGAAGATTTTGTAAATGATTGAACAATTGGTAAAAAAGAACGTGTTGCTAAAGCTGGTGCTTCATCTGTTTTTGTATAAACAATCTTTGCTGTTTTAGTCATAGGAAGTAAAAAATATAGTGATTGTATTAGGCTTAAATTTAAGCTGAGCAAATATACAAAAACCCTACAGTTTTATAGGTATGAGATTAGCAAGAGCATGACTAAAAAATTATGAATTTGATAAAAATAGTTATCAAAAAATGATAATTACTACATTATTCTTATACCAAAGGGTTTTAAGAGTCCTACAATATTTTCTTTTGAAAAGGTAGCATTTTTAATGTTGTTGGAGGTAGGATTTATTATGAAATTAAATGCAGTAGAAAAGTTTGAATCTTGAAGATTGGTGCTATCAAAAATAGAATTCTTTAAGTCGCATTTTTGAAATAGACACGATTTGGCTTGGGCTTGAGAAAAATCAACCTGATTCATTTTGCAATTAGTAAATTGAGTTTTATTAATAGTCATTTCAGCAAATGAACTTAGGTTAAGGTTGCAATTTTTAAAACCAAAAGCTAGCAAAAAGTCGTTACAGTTTTTAAAATTTAAACCAACCAGTTTACAAGAATTAAAAATAACATCATTAAATGTGGTGTGCTTAACATTAACATTGCTAAAGTTGCAGTCATTGAATTCACATTCTAGAAATACATTATTAGAAACATCAGAATTTTCAAAATTACAATTAGTAAAGGTGCAATAGCTGTATTCTGCTTTAGGTAAAATAATAGATGTATAATCTTTATGGCTGAAGGTTTTGCTGTCTATTACTTGTAAATTCATGAAGTAAATATAGTGTAAGAACAAAAATAAATGAAGTTCTAAAATACAGAAGTAAATTTAGGATTAGAAAGCTTATAAGTTTAGCTAAACAAAAAGCCATATCACTCAGAAAAATCTGTGCTGACATGGCTTTTCTTGAAACAGTACTAACGTGACTTATTAAGCTTTCACAAAATCGGCTGTAAGGTTTTTACCATCATCCTTTTCAGTTCAAGTGTTTCTGTTTCAATGAAACGTTTCATATCTTTCAAAATGTATTGACCTGATACTACTAAGCTCCTTTAAGATTAGTTTTTCTTGATGTTTTCTTTTTTATGCTTCACTTACGTGTTCTATACTTCTAAAAAACATTGCTCATCTTTTTCGTGTTCACTTTCGATTCCATTACTTTCTCAGAGCTTTTCACTATTACTTTACAACCTGCAAGCATGCTGTAAAACGTAAGCTTCATGGTTAATTACCCAATACTTGTATAAACAAGAGGTTAGCTAACCTCAAAAAACTAACTCAATATGTAAAGAACGTTTCTTTAAATACAATTTAACATAAATTTAGACATAAGTCATGTTTCTTGTTAATTGTTTAGCTAAATTACATTTAGATTGCGAATATTCAAATTTTTTAACAATTTAGATGTGCACAATTTATAAACTACACTTATTAACAATGGTTAATAACTAAAAAAGCCTTCAGTATTGAAGGCTTTTTAAATAGTATGTGTGTTAGATTATCTTCTAACTTCTTTAATTCTTGCTTTTTTACCAGTAAGACCTCTAAAGTAGAATATACGTGCTCTACGTACTTTACCACGTTTGTTTACTTCAATTTTTTGTAAAGCTGGTAAGTTTATTGGGAAGATACGTTCTACACCAATAGTGCCAGACATTTTACGAATAGTAAATGTTTCTGAAGTTCCACTTCCTTTACGCTGTAAAACTACACCTTTAAAGAACTGAGTACGTGTTTTGTTTCCTTCTTTAATTTCGTAATATACTGTAATTGTATCACCAGCACTAAATTCTGGTAAATCTTTTTTTGTTACAAATTCGTCTTGTACAAATTTTACTAAAGAATCCATGTTTTTTCTTTTATTATGGTTGTTTTAAATCAACATTCACGGTTTTCGCCAGAGGTTAATCCAAAATTGGCTGCAAAGATAGTTAAAAAGTATAAAGTATGAGGTGTAAAAGTGAAAAGTTTTAATGTTAGTTGTTTAATCTTTTAAGTGATTAGTTGATTATTTAGTTTCACTAATCACTAATCACTAATCACTAATCACTAATCACTAATCACTAATCACTAATCACTAATCACTAATCACTAATCACTAATCACTAATCACTAATCACTAATCACTAATCATTCAAAAGATCTGGTCGTCTTTCTTTAGTTCTTTCGTAGGCTTGTTCTTCACGCCATTTTTCTATTTCTCCAAAATTACCGCTAAACAAAACTTCTGGCACTTTCATACCTTTATATTCTCTTGGTCTGGTATAAATTGGTGGTGCTAATAAATTATCTTGAAACGAATCAGTTAGTGCAGAAGTCTCATTACCTAATACACCTGGTATTAACCGAATTACCGCATCACATAACACAGCAGCTCCTAATTCTCCTCCAGAGAGTACATAATCACCTATAGATACTTCTCTGGTTATAAATTTATCGCGCACACGTTGATCTACACCTTTGTAATGACCACAAAGAATGATTATGTTTTCTTTTAGCGATACTTGGTTGGCAATACTTTGATTAAGGCGCTCACCATCTGGCGTCATATAAATAATCTCATCATAATTGCGCTCAGCTTGTAAACCAGAGATGCATTTGTCTATAGGCTCAATCATCATAACCATACCAGCTCCACCACCGAATTGGTAATCGTCCACAGATTTATAATTATTTGTGGTGTAATCTCTAAGGTTATGAAAGTGAACTTCTACCAAATTGGCATCAATAGCACGTTTAAGTATTGAAGCTTCAAACGGACTTTTTAACAATTCTGGTAAAACAGTAATGATATCTATACGCATGGTGAATGAAAATAGAGTGCAAAGATAGGTTTAATTGAGTAATTTAGTCGTTATTTTATAAACTTCACCGCTTTTGTGTTTTTTTGGGAAAACCTAATATATCTATGAAATCTTCATAAATACTCATGAAATTTTTATTAATCATTGTTGAAAAACAATTACTTATCCATAAAATTTCAGGTTTGGAAAAAATGAAATCAAATTTAGTCATTCCTAAATGAATCTCAATTTCTTCTTCCCAACCAAAATCTCCGCCAAGAATAATAGCCTTTTTCTCATCATAATCTCCAATAAAGAAGAATTGTTCTTTATGTTCATTTTCATAATATCCTAAGTATTTGTCTTTTGTATTGACTCTAGGTATTTTTCCACAACTGTCAATATGATTATTCTCTATGGTAAAAATATCATCTTTCATTTCATTTATAAATTCTCGATGATGCTTATTTATTAAATTGGCAAGCATATCAATATCTATAATTGATAAGTTTTTATTTCTAAAGTATTCTCTAATTTTTTCTTTGGCATTAGTGGTAATGGTTTTATTTGTTAATAACTATACGGTGTCCAATGAAACTTTTTTTTTACCGTTGAAAATAATTTTTGGTAAACGAAATGATTCATTTATTTGGCGTTCAATATTATCAACATCAGATTGTAGTATTTTTTTACTTTTAACAACTACACCTATATAAGTTTCCTTGAGCAAAATTTCATCCTCAACAATTAAAATAAAATCTGCACCATACTCTCTATTTCCATGGGTGTATTCAACATGCTTAATTGTAGGAATCTGTCCAAGAAAATTTTGTAAAAAAGGATGAAACTCATTAACTTCATGAGCGTAAGATTCCAATTTATGTTTTATTTTTTCAATTGTCATGTTTAATCCATTGATGATATATATTTATGCTTATCAAATGCAAGTAAACTTAACACATTAATACCTAGGTTACAACAAAAAAAATCCGCAATAAGCATTGCGGATTATATGTGGATTTTTCACTTGCGTTTATAATAACATAAATGTTATGCTTTATTTTTGTTAATCTCGTCTTGTAATTGACGTCTTACTTTTTGTTCGCGCTCGAGAGCCACACGTCTGTGTTCTTCAAATTCGGTTTCGACTTCTTCGAGTTTGTGCTTTGCTTCTTTTGTGAGTGAGTTGCTATTCTTAAATTTATAGATAAAAAACAACAGTAGTGCTGTAAGTGCTGCTACAATACACCACATAATTACATTATAGTTGGTTTTACTAGTTTGCATACCTAATAAAGCCATGTTGTTTTTTTCTTCGTTGGATTGGTCTAGTGTTGTTTGAGTATTGCCTAATTTTGCTTTAAGGTCTTCTATTTCTTTGGCTTGGTTAGCAACTGTTGTTTTAGAGTTTGCTAAGTTTTGATATGTGGTTTTTAGAGAATCTAATACGTTTGCTTTTAGTTTAATTAACCAAGCTTGCTTTACGGCTTCGTATGGTTGGCCGTTAGTACCTTTAAAATTTCCAGATTTTCTAAAAACATACTCAAATTGGCTGTCTATATTGCCTTTGTTTAATGAGTATTGCTCCTCAGTATTGTCTTGCTGTTCTTGAGCATTTGTGGTTTGTAGGTTAAATATAACTATAAGAATTACAACAACTTTGGTGAAAAGCTTCATCTTAATAAGATTTTTGGTTCAGTTAAATTAATTAGGTGCCAAGATAGTAATTATAAATAAATTTTAAGGCTTTTGGTCATCTCAATAGATGAGCCATTTTTATATACGACTATACTCTGTATTTGGATGCATATAGCAAAAAAAAAAATCTTGCCGTAAGACAAGATTTTTTTAATCTAAATGATATAATCATTCTAATAGTAAGTAAAACGTCTTACTTTAGAAATATATTTTGCAAGTCTAATAACTTGGTGGCTGTAACCATACTCGTTATCATACCATATATATAATACTGCATTCTTACCATCAGCTCTTACAATAGTTGCTTTACTATCGTAGATTGAAGGTGCAGAGCTACCAACGATATCGCTAGATACTAATTCGTCACTTAATTCATATTTAATTTGTTCAACTAAATCACCTTCAAGTGCGTATTTTTTCATGATAGCGTTCATGCTCTCTACAGAAGTTTCTTTTTCTAATTCTAAATTAAGAATAGCTAAAGATCCGTTTGGTACAGGTACTCTAATAGCGTTAGAAGTTAATTTACCTTCTAATGATGGTAATGCTTTACTTACTGCTTTACCAGCTCCAGTTTCTGTAATTACCATGTTTAAAGCAGCAGCTCTACCACGTCTGTATTTTTTGTGGAAGTTATCTACAAGGTTTTGATCGTTAGTGTACGCATGAATCGTTTCTAAGTGACCAGATTTAACACCGTAAGAATCTTCAACAGCTTTTAAAATTGGTGTAATAGCATTTGTAGTACAAGAAGCAGCAGAGAAAATATTAACTTCATCTGGGTTATGCTCTAGGTGATTAACACCATGTACAATGTTTGGTACACCTTTTCCTGGTGCAGTTAATAATACCTTGTCAACACCTTTAGCATTTAAGTGTCTGCCAAGAGCTTTATCATCTCTAAAAGCACCAGTATTATCAATAACTAATGCATTGTCTATACCGTATTTTGTATAATCTATATCTTCAGGTGCATTTGCAGAAATAATATTTACAGTAGTACCATTAATAATTAAAGCACTATTTTCTACATCTACACTTACCATACCAGAGAAATCTCCGTGCACAGAATCGTTTCTAAGTAAAGAAGCACGCTTTTCTAAAACGGTTTCGTTAATTTCTCCACGCGTTACAATAGCTCTTAATCGTAATTGAGTACCTTTTCCAGTACGTGTCATCAATTCACGAGCTACTAATCTTCCAATTCTACCAAAACCGTAAAGAACAACATCTTTTGGTTCTAATTCTTTTGAATTATTAGCTTCTTTTAGTTTAGCAGAAACAAAAGCCGTTGCATTTTCGTGCTTTTGATCTTCTAAGTGGTACTCATAAGTTAGTTTACCAATATCTAATTTAGCAGGTGGTAAGTTTAATTTCTTAATTGCTTGTGCAATCTCTACAGAATCAAAAATAGAAATAGGTTTTTGAACAAATTCACCTGCATACTCGTGCAGATTTAAAATTTCGCTCACTTTTCTATCAATTAATTGATTTCTAAATATAACAAGTTCAATTGAGTTGTCGTACCAAAGGTCGTTGACGGTTTTAATAAATTCTACCGTAGCTCTGCGACGATCTGCTTGAAACGCTAACTCTTTTTCGTAAGTGTCGTTAAAACCCATTTTGTTTTGGTTTATTGATTTTTTTATTAGGCGCAAAAATACATATTTCAAACGTTTTCGTTGTGTATTTCAACGAAAATAAAACGTCCCTTTAAAGAATCGTTCTTTAAAGGGACGTTTTAACTTGTTTTTTTAATTGTCTTATCTAAAGTTATATACAACTTTTTCTCCCTGTTTGTTTATAATTTCAATTTGTAAAGGTTCATTATAACTACGGCTTTTTAGAGCTTTTTGTGCATCGTCTATAGAGTATAGTTTTTTACCGTTTAATCTTGTAATAATGCTGCCCTCTTCAACACCATTTTTTCTCCAATAAGACTCAAGTCTTGGACTTTCTGTAAGGCGCGAAATTTTCAATCCATAGTCAAGATTAAAATCTTTTAATTCTTCGGTAGAAATATTTTTTACGACACCTATAGTAGGAATCTCAAGTAATGAATTTTTTAATAATGTTACAGGTAAGATTTCTTCATCTCCATCTCTAAGTAGAGTAACATTAACCACATCATTTGGGCTTTTTGTTTTTAAATAGCCTGTTAGGTCTGAAGATTTATTAATTTCAACATTATCTATTTTCTTAATGATATCACCAGATTGAATGCCTGCTTTTTCAGCTCCTGTATCTTCAGTAACATCACTAACATAAAATCCTTCAGTAATATCTGTGCCAAGTTGCTCTGCAGCTTTACTATTTAAAGCACCTCCAACAACACCAAGTATGCCATTTTGTACATTACCATATTCCATAATATCGTTAACAATTTTTCTGGTAATGTTGCTTGGTACTGCAAAGGAATATCCAATATAAGATCCATCTCTAGATGATATAGCTGTATTAATACCTATTAAGTCTCCATTAGTGTTTACTAAAGCACCGCCAGAGTTTCCTGGGTTTACAGCTGCATCTGTTTGTATAAACGATTGTGTGTTTCTACCACTTAAGTCTCTAGATTTTGCACTAATAATACCTGCAGTAACTGTAGAATTTAAATTAAACGGATTACCAACCGCTAAAACCCATTCGCCAATCTTGGCGTTATCAGAATCTCCAAAGGCTAAAAACGGTAAATCTTCATCGGTGTCAATTTTAATGAGTGCAATATCTGTGGTTTCATCAGTACCTATTAACTCAGCCATATAAGATTTGTTATTATTTAAGGTAATACTAATTTCATTTGCATTTTGTATAACGTGGTTATTAGTGACTATATAACCCGTTGGTGAAATGATAACTCCACTACCTGTACCAACTTGCGCACGTGGCTGACTTCTACCAAAAAAGTAGTCAGACATAGTTGCAGGCGAGGAAACAATGGCTGTGTTTTTAACATGTACTACAGCATCTAAAGATTTTTCTGCAGCATCAGTAAAGTTTGGTACTATTAAAGCGTTGTTATTTGTATTCGTAGCTGTAGGCACAAAAACTGGTAAATCCGAAACCTGTTCAACAGCTAGTTGTTCTTTGTGTTTTTTTTCTATAAAAAGTTTGTATCCACCTAAGGTTAGTATACCACCTAATACCGAAACTCCTACTAAAGTTAAAATCTTCTTCATAATTTTTCAGGATTTAAATTACTTTTTAACGTTTAAATTTAGATATATATTGAATTTTAAATTCTATTTTAACGACTATTTAACGCCAACTTTAACGACGCTTTAACAAGTCTATTTGCATCCTATTATTCTTATATTTGTGCGATAATTATGATAATGACATTTTACAAATACCAAGGCACAGGAAACGATTTTATTATAGTTGATAATCGTTTACAAATCATAGACAAAAACAATACCAAACGTATAGCTGAGTTATGTGATAGACGATTTGGCATTGGTGCTGATGGTTTTATTCTATTGGAGAATGATGTAGCGTCAGATTTTAAGATGGTTTATTATAATTCTGATGGTAACGAAAGTAGCATGTGTGGCAATGGTGGTCGTTGCATCGTAGCATTTGCAAAGTTTCTTGGAATTATTAAAAATAAAGCAGCATTCCATGCTATAGACGGTTTACATAAAGCTAAAATTGAAAACAATATAGTGCATTTGCAGATGCAAGATGTTAATGAAATTAATGTTTATAGTCAGCATTTGTTTTTAGATACAGGATCTCCACATCATGTAGAAATGGTCTCAAGCCTAAATGAATATAATGTAAAGGAAAAAGGCGCAGCTATTAGATATGGTGAGCCTTATGGCAAAGCAGGAAGTAATGTTAACTTTGTAGAGCAAATTTCTAATAACCAATTTGCTGTAAGAACTTATGAGCGTGGAGTAGAAGATGAAACCCTATCTTGTGGTACAGGAGTTACAGCAGTAGCTTTGGCAATGCATAAAACAGCCAAAGCTTTAACTAATGAAATACACCTTAAAACCCAAGGTGGTCAACTAAAAGTTAGTTTTTTAGCTGATGCAAATGGCTATAAAGATATTTGGCTTATCGGTTTAGCAGAACAAGTTTTTAAAGGTAATATAGAATGGTAAGCTTGCAAGGCGAACATATTTATTTAAGAGCTTTAGAACCTGAGGATTTAGATTTTATATATCAGGTAGAAAATGATGCATCACTATGGGAATTGAGTGATACTCAAACACCATATTCTAGGTTTTTAATAAAGCAATATCTCGAAAATGCACAGCAAGACATTTTTGAAGCTAAACAATTACGTTTAGTAATTTGTACTCAAAATGATGATGCTATCGGATTGATAGATGTTTTTGATTTCAATTTTAAAAATAAACGTGCTGGTATCGGAATTCTAATTAAAGACCAACCAAACAGAAATAGCGGTTTTGGAAGCGAAGCACTTAGGCTTTTGATAGATTATTGTTTTAGTGTTTTGCATTTACATCAGGTATATGCTAATATTTCTGAAAATAATGAAGCCAGTTTAGGGTTATTTGAGAATAACGGATTTAAAAAAATTGGGCTAAAAAAAGATTGGACCTTTAATGGTCAAAAGTTTTTAAACGAATATATTTTACAACGTATTAACGATTAATTTATGTACATAAAGAAAATTCTTTGGGCAGTTGCCATAATAGGTTTAGTGATTTTTGGTTTTATGGCCTATTATATTTATGGAGCTATGTTTCAGCCTAATACCAAGTTTACAGAAGACAAGGTTTACATTAATGTTCCTACAGATGCTAATTATTTAATGGTTAGAAAGCAACTAGAGCCTTTATTGAATGATATGAGTGCTTTTGATGCTTTGGCGAAACAAAAAAAATATACTTCTAATATTAAAGCTGGTCGTTTTGCTATTTCTAAGGATATGAATAATAATGATATTATAAATTCCATTAGAAGCAAAAATTTGCCTATTAAAGTAACCTTTAATAATCAGCATACATTAGCAGATTTAGCAGGAAGAATTAGTTATCAAATAGAAGCTGATAGTTTATCTTTATTAAAAGCTATGACAGATGATGCTTTTTTTAGCAAGAGTACATTTACTAAAGAAACAGCTTTAGGAATGTACTTGCCAGATAGTTATGAATTTTTTTGGAACACTTC
This sequence comes from Winogradskyella sp., assembly GCF_025210595.1. GTDB lineage: Bacteria > Bacteroidota > Bacteroidia > Flavobacteriales > Flavobacteriaceae > Winogradskyella. The sequence continues at coordinate 27,804 of NZ_JAOARH010000025.1, read as the reverse complement.
AGCTGAAGGGTTTAGAAATAAAATGCTAAAAAAATATGAACGCTTTTGGAATGAAGACAGATTAAATAGAGCCAAAAAATTAAATCTTTCGCCAGATGAGGTGATGACATTGGCTTCTATTGTGCATGAAGAATCTAAGCAACGAGACGAGCAACCTAGAGTTGCAGGTGTTTACCTTAACCGTTTAAGAATTGGAATGCCACTTCAGGCAGATCCAACGCTTAAGTATGCAGCTTATCAATTGCCAAAATACAAGAATACTGTTATTCGTCGTGTGCTTAATGTACATAAGGAAATAGATTCGCCTTATAATACGTATAAAAACTTAGGATTACCTCCAGGACTAATTGCTATGCCAGATTTGTCGGCTATAAATGCAGTGTTAAATCCTGAGAAACATAGTTATCTTTATTTTGCAGCAGATGCAAAGCGTATAGGCTATCATAAGTTTGCTAAAACCTTAGCGCAGCACAATAATAATGCTAGAGAATATCAAAGATACTTATCGTCTCAAGGTATTAATCGCTAAATTTTGAAATCGTCTTTATATTATATAGTTTTTCTGATTTGTATTTCAGGATCACTTCATTCGCAATCAAAATTTAATCAGTTTTTAAAGCCAAGCGATTCTTTAAATATATCTAGAAGAAATGCTGTGGTTCTTACAGAAGTTTCTTTAGCTTCTGTAGCTCTTGTTGGTTTAGACCAATTATGGTATGCAGATTATCCACGTTCAAAATTTAAAACTATAAACGATAGTGATGAATGGTTGCAAATGGATAAAATGGGACATGTATTTTCATCTTATCAATTAGGAAGATTAGGTGCTAATGTGTTGAATTGGGCAGGAGTTAGTAAAAAAGACCAATTAATATACGGTTCAACTTTAGGGTTGGTTTTTTTAACAGCTGTTGAGGTAATGGATGGTTTTTCTGAAGAATGGGGATTTTCTTGGACTGATATGGCGGCTAACGCAGCAGGAACAGGATTATATGTTGGGCAAGAACTATTATGGGAGGAACAGCGTATTTTACTAAAGTATTCGTTTCACCGTACACGATTTGCAAAACAACGACCAGAAAAATTAGGTAGTGGTTTAGCAGAAGAATTTTTGAAAGATTATAATGGCCAAACCTATTGGTTGAGTGCCAACATTAACTCATTTTTAAAATCAGAACATATTCCTAATTGGTTAAATCTAGCTTTTGGCTATGGAGCAAATGGTATGTTAACAGGAGATACTTACGATCCTTTGTTTTTAAACCAGAATAGAACACGCCAATATTACCTTAGCTTAGATATTGATTTAAGCAGAATTAAAACAAAATCGAGTGTTCTTAAAACTATTTTTGACGTTTTCAACGTTATTAAAATACCTTTTCCTGCTTTAGAACTAAATAGTAAAGGTCGTTTAAAGCTGCATTATTTGTACTATTAATAACTTTTGGTGAGCTTTAAGTAGTTGGTTTTCAAATGTTAAAAAAATATTGTATATTTGCACGCGAATTTACTAAAGCTTAAAGGGGAAAGTTTTATGAGTTTAAAATTGGCTGTTATGACAAAAAATAGGGTTAAGAATTTTTTACTGCCTTTTTCAATTTGTTTGTTTATTGCATTAGCAATATATCCAGATTCTAATTTAGATTCTGAGTTATATTCTACTGATGGACTTCATTTAGATTATAACATTTCTGAAGAATTAGCAATGGCTGAGGATTTGGAAACATCTAAATCAAATATTTTCACACCTCATTTAGGAAAATCTTTTGAAGGTTTTAAAGAAGCTTTAGCTTTTAAAGAATCTAGAGGGAATTATTTTACGGTTAATACACTTGGATATTTAGGGAAATATCAATTTGGTTCAGAAACATTAAAACTGATCGGTATCTATAATCCTAATCAATTTCTGTATAATCCAGAATTACAAGAAAAAGCATTTATGGCAAATGCCTCGCGAAATAAATGGGTGTTAAGAAGAGATATTCAACGTTTTGATGGAAAATGGATAGGAGGAGTTAAGGTTACCGAATCTGGTATTTTGGCAGCAGCTCACCTAGCTGGACCTGGTAGTGTGAAGAAATTTTTACGTAGTTATGGTAGCAATAATTTTGCAGACGCCTACGGTTCTACAGTAAAATATTACATGAAAAAGTTTTCTGGTTACGATACATCTCTAATTAAGCCTAATAAGAAGGCTAAGGCTATCCTTTAATTTTTGTGTATTATAAATATTGCAGGCCTTTTGTGAAGGTCTTCTGTATTATTTTTCCATGCTTTGGCAGGCATTGTTTTAATAAATTCTGTTGGTAAAGTTAAATCGCAGGCAACACAAATTCTAGTCTGAGGATGTAGTGTGTTTGCTAAGTCGTCTAACATTTTCATATTTCTATAAGGAGTTTCTATAAAAATCTGAGATTGATTGTGTTCTGCTGATAAACGCTCTAAAGTTTTTAATTTAGATTTTCTTTCGCTTTTATCTATTGGTAAATAACCGTTAAAGCAAAAGCTTTGTCCGTTCATGCCAGATGCCATAAGGGCTAAAATTATTGATGATGGTCCAACAAGTGGAATAACTTTAATGTCCATTCTGTGAGCCATACTTACAATATCAGATCCAGGATCTGCAATTGCTGGGCAGCCAGCTTCAGAAAGAAGACCAACAGAGTGTCCTTCTAAGCAAGCATTTAAATAGGTGTCTCGTTCACTTTCTGTAGTGTATTTGTTTAAAACACTTAATTTTAATGAGGGTTGAGATTTGCTGGGTGAAACACGCTTTATAAAACGTCGTGCTGTTTTTTCATTTTCAACAATATAATAATCTACATCTTCTATGATTTTTTTTATAGAAATTGGTAATACTTCAAGAGGTGGATTGTCACCAAGCCTTGTAGGTATAAGATATAAAGTGCCTTTTGCGTTGTTCATGTTTAGTTTTTAATAAACTTATTTGTGATTTGTCTGCCATTTTCGGTTTCTATTTTCAAAATATAAAAACCACTCTTTAAGTCAGAGGTGTTAATGCTTGTGCTTTTATTCTCTTTATCTTTAAATATGGTTTTAACTGTTTTTCCTTGTATGTCATAAACAGTAATATTTGCAGAAAATGAAACATTAACATTAGAGAAATCAATATTTAAAATGTTTTTAGCAGGAATGGGAGAAATTGAAATAGAATTTAATAAGTTGTCATCTATGCTGAGAAGTGTGTCAGTAATTTTAAAAATACTTCCGCCAAGACTAGATACATAAAGTTCACCATTGATGTCTTCACCAAAGGCAACCCAATTACCAGAAAATCCTTCAAAAGTAGAGTTCCAGTTGCCATTTTCATATCTTAAATATCCTATTTCTTGAGTGCATACATCTCCAAAAAAATATAAGCCTTCTAGATTTGGGTAAGTTGATCCTCTGTAAACATAACCTCCTGTTATGGAGCATCTTCCACCTGAATGTGAATATTCAGATACTGGAAACGTTAAAGTGTTGCTATTTGGACAGCCGCTGGTGTTGTAAGTATTGTTGCCTTCGTAACATCTCCAGCCGTAATTAAGGCCAGCATCTGTTGATGCTACCATATTAATTTCCTCTCTTGAATTTTGTCCTACATCAGCAATCCATAAATCATCATTAAGGCTATCAAAAGAAAATTTCCATGCATTACGCAAACCATAAGCCCAAATTTCTTCTCTACTAGCAGAATTGCCAACAAAAGGATTATCTGAAGGTATGGCATAAGGGTTAGAAGCTGATGAATTATTAACATCTATTCTTAGGAGTTTTCCTAATAAGCTATTGGTATTCTGAGAGTTGTTCTGTGGATCTCCACCAGAACCTCCATCTCCACTAGAGATATACAAATAGCCATCTGGACCAAATTGTAATTCACCTCCGTTATGATTGCTGTAAGGTTGTGAGTAAGTGAGTATAATTAATTCAGAATTAGGATCTGCAATGGCTGGATTAACACTAATTCTAGAAAATCTAGATATTACAGTATCGCCTGAGTTGTTTGTATAATTCACAAAAAAATAACCATTTGTAGCGTAGTTAGGATGAAATGCTAAACCTAATAAACCTTGTTCGTTACCTGAGCTTCCGACTCTAGAATCGATATCTAAAAAGTTGGTGCTTTCTGTTGATCCATCAGTATTTACAATTTTAATAACACCATCTTGTTCAACAACAAATAATCGATCATCACCAGCATGTTTAATGTTTACAGGTCTATTAAATCCTGAAGCAAATGCTTCTAATTCTATATCTTGAGAAAAAGAAAAGCAAAAGCACAAAGCGCAAAGTGGTAGTAATAATTTTTTCATAGCTTTAATTTTGAGTTGTTTACATTCCTAAATTACAAAAAATCAAAGAAATGATATGAAATGCTTATATGTTTGTCTTTTGTAGTTTTTTTGCCATTATAGTAGAAGTAGCTTCAATGATATCAAAAACATATTCAAAATCACTTATGTCACCATAATAAGGATCTGGTACATTTTTATTAGAAATTTGAGTGTTTTCTTCTAAAAACAATTTTACCTTGCCAAGGTCTTCATTGTTCCTAGCCAAACTAATAATATTATTGTAGTTAGACGAGTCCATAGCATAGATAAAATCAAAAGTATCAAAATCTGATACTTTAAATTGTCTTGCGCTTTGTGTGCTTATATCTATGTCATTGTTTAGCGCTACTTGTATTGAGCGATGATCTGGTTTGTTGCCTACATGGTAAGCAGCTGTACCAGCAGAATCTACATAGAATAATTGATTATTAAGTTTAGATTCTAATATACCATGAGCCAATGGTGAACGGCAAATATTACCGAGACACACCATTAAAATACGAGTCATGTCTAAGTGTTTTTAAAGTGATAGTTTTTTAGCTAAATCCTCAACATATTTTCTAAACTGTTTGTCAGTAGAAGATAGGTTGTCAACTGTTTTGCAAGCATGTAATACAGTAGCGTGATCGCGCTGACCAATTTGCGAACCAATACTAGCTAAAGACGCTTTTGTGTATTTTTTAGCAAAGAACATAGCAAGTTGACGTGCTTGTACAATGTGACGCTTACGAGTTTTAGACTGTAAAGTGCTTACGTCCATTTGGAAGTAGTCTGAAACCACCTTTTGAATGTAATCTATAGAAACTTCACGTTTTGTGTTCTTTACAAACTTATCTACAATGTCTTTAGCTAAACTAAGAGTTATTTCTTTTTTATTGAAAGAAGACTGAGCAATTAAGGAAATGATTGCTCCTTCTAATTCTCTTACATTAGTTTTTATGTGCTTAGCAACATACTCTACAATTTCTTCTGGCATTTCTACACCATCTCTATAGAGTTTGTTTTTTAAGATTGAAACTCTGGTTTCAAAATCTGGCGTTTGTAATTCGGCAGAAAGTCCCCATTTAAAACGAGATAATAGGCGTTGCTCAATATCTTGCATATCTACAGGTGCTTTATCACTTGTTAGTACTACCTGTTTTCCATTTTGGTGTAAGTGATTAAAGATATGAAAGAAAACATCTTGAGTGCCTGTTTTTCCAGATAAAAATTGAACATCGTCAATGATTAACACATCTATAATTTGATAAAAGTGTATAAAGTCATTTCTATTGTTCTTTTTTACAGAATCAATATACTGTTGTGTGAATTTTTCAGCAGAAATATATAGAACTGTTTTTTCAGGATATTTGTCTTTTATATCAACACCAATAGCATGTGCTAAATGAGTTTTTCCTAAGCCAACTCCACCAAAAATTAAAAGCGGATTAAACGAAGTGCCTCCTGGTTTATTAGCAACTGCAATACCTGCATTTCTAGCCAAACGATTAGAGTCACCTTCTAAGAAATTTTCAAACGTATAACTAGGGTTTAGTTGCGATTCAATCTTAACATTTCTTATACCTGGAATAATAAAAGGGTTCTTTAATTCAGGACTTTTATTATTAAAAGGAACATCAACATCTTGAGACTTAACAGGTGTTCTATTAGCACTAGGAATTTTTTCTGTAAACGGTTGTTTATTGCCATAAGTGTTTTCCATCTTTATGACATATACTAACTTTGCATCATTGCCTAACTCTTTGGTTAAAGCTACTTTAAGTATTTTTACGTAATGTTCCTCTAGCCACTCATAAAAGAATTTACTAGGAACTTGTATACTTAGTGCATTACCAGAAATTTTAACAGCTTGTATGGGTTCAAACCATGTTTTGTAGGCTTGAGGTTGTATATTATCTTTAATAAAATTGAGACAATTACGCCATACAGATTCCGCTGTGATCTCCATTAGTTAGTATTAGTTTATAATTGATAGTTAGTTTAGCAAAAAAAAAGAGAATTAGGATTCTCTTACCGTTTTGAACATGACAAATATGTGAACAAAAAAATTAAAAAAAAAATCAATTCTGGTTGAATTTTTAGAATTTTTTTAGCATGTTTAAAATCACTTAAATTTACAAATTTTTTAATAAATACAACATTGAAATTTAATTTTAACGAAACAAAAATAAGAGTGCGTTATGGTGAGACAGATCAGATGGGAGTTGTCTATCATGCTAACTATGCCGTTTATTTTGAGGTAGGTAGAACAGAATGGTTAAGAGAGTTTGGGCTTAGTTATAGTGCTATGGAAGCAGAAGGAGTTATGTTGCCTGTAGTTTCGTTAAGTATAAATTACAAAAATTCAGCACGTTATGATGATGTGCTTAAAGTAAAAACTCAGTTGAAAAAAATGCCAACTGCTTCAATAGAATTTGATTACGAATTGAGAAATGATAAGGGTGAAATATTGGCTACTGGAAATACAATTTTAGCTTTTATTGATGCAAAGCGAAATAGACCGACTCGATGTCCAAAATATCTTTTAGATAAACTGCAAAATTATTCGTTATAATTCATTGATTTTCACACCGTAAAATTGACTAAAAAGTTCAAAAACCTTTAAAGCGTTACTTTTTCTGACAGATATTTCTAACAAACAGTTGTGTTCTAAAGTTTGATTATTTATTTCTACATTATTTTCTTTTAACATACGCATTACTTTACTCATGTTTTTATATTCAAATTGAAGTAGAAAACTTTTATCTATTGTTTTCTCAATAATGTCTGAGGCTTCTAAGGCTAATTGAGCTCCTGTTCTGTAGGCATTAATTAAACCACCAACACCTAGCTTAACTCCACCAAAGTAGCGTACAACAACAACTAAAACATTAGTAACATTAAATGATTGAATTTGTCCGTAGATTGGCATACCAGCAGAGTTGTTAGGTTCTCCATCGTCATTTGCTCTGTAATTTGTCACTTCTGTTCCTAATTGGTAAGCATAGCACCAATGTCTTGCAGAATAATGTTCTTTTTTTACGTTATTCAGATGAGTTTTTATCTCATTTTCTGAAGTTACAGGAAATGCGTAACCATAAAACTTACTGTTTTTATCTTTAAATAGTTCGCCGTATGCTGGTTTAGCTATGGTTTTGTATGTGTCCTTAAGATTCATGTTCATTAGTACGAAACTACTATAAAATTATGAAATCTTTATAAAAGAACTTTATATATTTATTAGCTTCTCAATCGTTTTTTTATATTCAATTTTTCTGAATTAAATAGACTAAAAACGACTTGTGATTTTGTGTTAAAATGTGATTTGTGATAGATTAAAATAATTTCCTAGATTATATTAGCGTAAAAAAAAGTTATGAAAAATTTTATTTATTCTATTCTACTCTTATTCATTAATTTGTCTAATGGGCAAGAGACAATCGGTTTGGTTTTTGATGATATTAATAAAGAAAAATCTGAAGGTTTTACTCTGTTTAAAGCAACTTCAGATGAAAGGGTGTTTTTAATTAATAATTGCGGTGAGGTGGTTAATCAATGGAATAACTCTATTGATGGAAGTCGTAATAATTATTTCTTAGAAAATGGAAACCTTTTGCAAAGTAGTGGGTTTGAGGCGCAGTTAAGAGATTGGGATAATAATATTTTATGGGGAATTAATTATCAAGATGAGTTTGGTTTTCGTATTCATCACGATATAGAGCCATTGCCTAATGGGAATTTCTTGGTTTTAGTTAGGGATGTGTATTCTAATACAGAAATGTTTGCAGAAGGAAAGGATACGTCTTTTAGTGGTAATAATTTTATGTTAGAAAAAATTATTGAAATTGAACCTGTTGGTGCTAATTCTGCAAATATTGTTTGGGAATGGAAGCTGTTTGATCATTTAATACAAGATTTTGATAGTTCTAAACCTAATTATGGAGTCGTTGCTGATAACCCTCAGTTATTGAATATGAATTACGATGGAGGTAACCCTGAAAATTTTGTTCACGCAAATGCAATAGATTATAATGAAGAATTAGATCAAATAGCTATATCATCTAGGCACCTAAATGAAGTGTTTGTAATAGACCACAGTACTACAACAGCAGAAGCAGCTTCTCATGCAGGTGGAATTTATAATAAAGGAGGTGATTTTTTATGGAGATGGGGTAATCCAGCGGTTTATAACATGGGAACTATAGACGATAGAAAACTAGGGAGACAACATGATATAAAATGGATAACTGAAGGTCCTAATCAAGGTAAAATGTCTGTGTTTTCTAATGATGGCTATGGAGTTGATATAACAGCATCTTCAATTCATATAATAGATCAAAATGATTCTAATGGGATCTATAGTATGAGTTTGGGTAAGTTTTTACCTGAAGATTATTTTTGGTCATACGATGGTGTTATATTGGGTGAAACTATGCTAGGAAGCTCTAGATGCGGCATGCAAATTATGTCTAATGGAAACGCTTTAATAAATGAGTCAGAAAAAGGTAGGATTACTGAGGTTGATAATTTAGGAAACGTGGTTTGGGTATATATAATTCCAGTTGCTAACAATACAGTTTTTAATCAAACAGATGATCCTAGTGATAATGCGTCTTTTAGGGCTCATAGATATCCTTCTAATTATGTTGGCTTTAATGGTGTTACTTTTAACAATACAGGAAAGATAGAAGATGTAAATGTCTTAACAGATGATTGTGTTAATCGATTGTCAATTGAAGATTCTCAATTAGTAGGTCTTAAAGTTTATCCTAATCCTACGGAAGATATTTTAAATTTTGATTTTACTCAACTTATAGATGAAATAGAAGTTTATAACATTACTGGAAAAATGGTTTTGAGAAAAACAGATTCTAATTCTATTAATTTAGAAAATATAACAAAAGGACTGTATATGGTGAAAATTTCTGTAGGTAATACTTCTAAATATGTGAAAGTATTGAAGAATTAAATATGCCGTTTTTCTAAAGATTAAGTGGTTTTATGTGGCTATAGTGTTACTAAAACTATAGATAATAGTGCTATAAAGATTCCTAACCAATTTGTTTTTGTAATCTGTTCTTTAAATAATAAAAGACCTGTCAAACAAGAAACGGCAACTATAGCTACATTATTTATTGTAAATACAGAAGAGCTTTCAAAGTTATCTACTCGTAAAGCTTTTAATAAAAAAAACATAGAGCTATAATTAACGATGCCTAATGCTATGCCAAAAGGAATACTTTTTTTATTGAATTGTTGATGCTTTTTTAGTGATTTATAGCTCAAAACAAATAAGCCTATAATCCCTGCAACTGCAAAAATTACAGCTAAAAATAAGGGCATTTTTCCTTCAGGTGCGTAATGGTTTACACTAGTGTCTATTGTTCCAGAACCTAAGAATAATATAATAGGAAGGTAAACAGCTTTGGTTAGTACTACATCTTTTTTTGGTTTTATGGACGTTAAGTAAACAGCAACCAAAGCGAGAATTATTCCTGAAATTTTTCTAATACCTAAGCTTTCGTTATAAATCAGTATTCCAAAAAGAATAGGAATAATGACACTCATTTTACTCGCTACAGAAGCAACAGATAATCCATTTTTTTGAGCTGTAAGTGCCATAACGTTAAAAATGCTAATGAATAAAAAGCCTAGAATTATAGCAGAGTATAACCAGTTAGTATTAATTATTTTAGATAATTCAATTTGTTGATCATAAAGTAAAATACCACAAGTGCTTGCAGTAATATAATTAATGACGATGGCTTGTAGTGTGTTAACGTTATACTTATTGAAAAGTTTAAAAAGCACAAAAATTGCTGTAGAAGATAGTATGCTTAGTGTAAGGGAAATCAAAAGAGATCTTTTTTAATTTCAAATAGGCTCACAACATCTTCCTTGGTTTCGTCAATATTCCAGATGTTTATTTTCATGGTAGCTGCCATATCTGTGTTTTCTTTAGTGTCGTCTATAAACAAACATTCATTTGGAATTAAATTGTTTTCCTGTAAAACAAAATCAAAAATGTCTTTATTAGGTTTTCTTAGATGAATTTCTTGAGAAAGGTAGAATTTGTCAAAACAATTTTTAAAGTCTTCATAGAAGCATACATTATTCTTAATAAAATCTATGTGCATATCGTTAGTGTTGCTAAGAAGAATCAATTTGTATTGATTGTTTCTAGCTAAATTTTCGATAAAATCTAGACGATATTTAGGGAAATCCTTAATAATATAGTTCCAAGCATCAACAATTTGAGTTTCGTTTAAGTGTGGAAATTTAGATTGATAGAATTCAATAAATTCAGTAGTGGAAATTTTGCCAATTTCATACTGAATATTAGCGGCTATCATATCTTCTTCAAAAGTATTTAAGCCAAAAAGCTTTAGTGCATTTTGCATTGCGCCTAGTTTATCTAAGTTGATAAACACATCGCCAAAATCGAATATTAACGTTTTAATCATATCTATGTCCTGTGTAAACAGGAGTCTTTTAATTTGTTCTTAGTCTTCTCTAGTATAAATCCTAAGTATATCGTCTAAAATACTAGTTTCAAAATTCAATGTTCCATTAAGTTTTGGAGCTTTTATACCGTTATTAAACTCAGCATTACCTGTGAAAATTCGCGCTTCGTCCCAAAGGTTTTCGTTAATAAAAGCTTGAAGTGTTTTTGCACCTCCTTCAATAATTACCGAGTTAATACTTTTTTTATGCAATAGCTTACAAATTTGGGTAGCAATTGGTTGGTTAAAATCAATATGCGAATTTGTTATTCTTATGGTTTCAGTGATGTTGTTAAAAACGTTCAGGCTTGAGGAGAGTGATTTTTTTTTGTCTAAAACAATTCTAACAGGATGTTTTCCTGTCCAATCTCTAACTGTTAAACTAGGGTTGTCTTCTATTACAGTGTTGATTCCTACAAGGATGCTTTGTTCTTCAGCGCGCCATTTATGAACTAACTGTCTAGAGTATTTGTTGGTAATCCATACTGGCTTTTGCTTATCTTTACTTTTAGGAGCTATAAATCCATCTCTAGTTTCTGCCCATTTTAAAATGATATATGGACGCTTTTTATTGTGAAAGGTAAAGAATCGTTTATGGTGTGTTTTGCATTCTTTTCCGAGTACACCAACAATAACGTGGCAACCAGAGTTTTTTAGTTTAGTAATACCTTTACCAGCAACTTCAGGGTTATCATCTACACAGCCAATAACCACTTTCGGAATTTTATGTTTCACAATTAAGTCGCTACAAGGTGGTGTTTTTCCAAAATGACTACAAGGTTCTAGGGTAACGTAAAGTGTGCTTTTGCTTAATAATGTTTTATCCTTTACAGCATTTATTGCATTTACTTCTGCATGTGGTCCGCCATAAGGGCTTGTGTAACCTTCACCAATTATATTGTTTTTGTGTACAATAACAGCACCAACCATTGGGTTTGGTTGTGTAGAGCCTAATCCATTTTTTGCAATCTGTAAGCAGCGCTTTATATAATATTCATTGGTATTCAATTACAGCTTAATTTTAATATTTTGAGTTTCGTCAACATTGTAAGTAGAGGAAAAACCGAGTACTTTGTATTTAATTTCACCTTTGTATTGCACTTTTAGTTTTTGAGAAATTAAGCTACCGATTAAACCTCCAAGGCTTTTTTTGTCAACAATACTATCAGTTGCCACAGCTACAGTTAGTGGGATTTTAAAATTTTTCTTTGATGGTACTTTAAACTCTTCAGAAATTAATGTGGCTACTTCGGTATCGTTTATGTAAACTTTTAAGTCCTCAGCTTTTAATATGCCACCAACATCATTAGGGTTAACAAATAAAGCATCTGCACTAAGTGTAATGTTTTTAATGTTAGAGTCTACAACTTTTATGTTTTCTAGTCCAGAAAACTGAGGTTGTTCATTTACAGTACAGTTGAAAACCAGTGAAAAAAACAATAAAATGAGAATAGTTCTTTTGTGCATAACATAGATAATTATAGCTATCTTCATACCGAAATTAATCAGTATTAAATCTTAATTTAAGTGAGTAAAGATACTATTGTTATTCGAGAAATAGAACAAAAGGATAATCCTAAAATTGCTAAAGCTATTCGTAGTGTTTTAATAGAATTTGGTGTGCCAAAAGTTGGTACAGCTTATGAGGATAAAGCTTTAGATTGTATGACCGAAACTTATGACCAGGCACGCAAAATTTATTATGTAGTAGAAAAAGCTGGTGAGATTATAGGTGGAGCAGGTATTTCTCCATTAGATAATTATAATGGTAATGTATGCGAATTGCAAAAAATGTATTTTATGCCTGAAGCAAGAGGAAAAGGTGTTGGCAGTAAAATGATGGAAAAATGCCTGTTATTTGCAAAAGATGCTGGTTTTGATAAATGTTATTTAGAAACCATGCCATATATGGATGCTGCTAGAAAATTATACAAAAAAGTAGGTTTTGAGTTTATTGATAAACCTATGGGGAATACAGGTCATTATTCGTGTACAGTTTGGATGCTTAAAACTCTTTAATATTGAAAGCTTTAGATTTAAAACATATTTTTCACACAGAATTGGATGCAATTTATGGTAAAGCTGAAGTAGAAAGTTTCTTCTTTTTAGCAACGGAACACTATCTTAATGTTTCCAGAATTCAATTAGCATTAGAGCCAGGTTTTACATTTTCAAAAACTGAAACAGATACTTTTTTTAAGACACTTGAAGATTTAAAACAGCAAAAACCTATTCAATATATCTTAGGAGAGACAGAATTTTTCGGACTTACTTTTAAAGTAAACGAAAATGTGCTAATTCCTAGACCAGAAACAGAGGAGCTCGTGTCTCTTATCATCGCAAATTCCAAAAACAAAAAGACAAATCCCAAAACAACAACGGTTTTAGACATCGGAACGGGTTCTGGTTCAATAGCAGTTAGTTTGGCAAAGTTTATGCCAAGCGCAAAGGTTTGTGCTTTGGATGTTTCAGATAAAGCCCTAGACGTTGCCAAAGCAAATGCAGAATTAAATCAAGTTGATATTAATTTTTTGGAAGTTGACATTTTAGATGATAGTACTTGGAATTTGGAGTTGAAAAATTTGAAGTTTGATATCATTGTATCCAATCCACCATACGTACGTCATCTCGAAAAACAAGAAATGAAGCCAAATGTACTTGATAATGAACCACATTTAGCATTGTTTGTGGAAAATGAAAACCCGTTGATTTTCTATAAAACTATAACCAGTTTTGCTGCTGATAATTTGAAAGAACAAGGGCAGCTTTATTTTGAAATTAACCAGTATCTTGGTGAAGAAACAAAACAGCTTTTAGTAGATGCTAATTTCCATAATATAGAATTAAAAAAAGATTTAAACGGAAATGATAGAATGTTGAAGGGCACAAGAAGTTGAAGATGAAGCAGATTTGAATTGCTAGATTGAGCGTAGTTAAGACTAAAAAAAAATAATTAAAAGATTCCCGCTTGCATGGGAAATGAATATGAAAAGTATATCAGTTTTTTGCGGAAGCAGTGAGGGTAATGATACGGATATTATTACAACAGCATATCAATTAGGTTTCTATATGGCTAAGAAAAATATAGCTTTGGTTTATGGCGCAGCAAAGATTGGTGTTATGGGTAAAGTAGCGCAAGGTGCTATTGATGCTAATGGAAAAACCATTGGTGTAATCCCTCATTTTTTAAAAACAAAAGAAATAGTTCATACAGAGCTTACAGAATTAGTTGTAACAGATAATATGCACGATCGTAAAATACTTATGTACGAAAAGAGTGATGGTTTTATTATTATTCCTGGTGGATTTGGTACTATGGATGAGTTTTTTGAAATCACTACTTGGGGACAATTAGGTTTGCATACAAAACCAATAGGTATTTTAAATATCAATGGTTACTATGATGCATTAATTACGCAATGTAAGATGATGGTTGAAAGAGGTTTTTTAAAACAAGAAAATCTAGATGCTGTAGTTGTAGATAATACTATTGAAGGTTTATTTAATAAAATGAATAATTATGTGCCACTGCCAGCACCAAAATGGTTGAATAAAGAAGGGTTATAGATTTCTATTTAGATAGAAATTGCATTCTATGAAAAAGATCATGTTTATATTAACTTTAATTCTTTGTCTTTGTTGTAAAAAAGAGAAGAATGACCTTCTAGACAAAACAGAAGTTGCGAAAAAGGAAACTATAGGATTTCAGTATGATTTTAGTGGTGTAGCGAAAGATACGTTACTGGTTTATGGAAAAGAAATAGTTTTCTTTGTACCTTCAAAAGAAGAGTTGAATATAATAGCAATTCATAACAAAGATTTATTATATCAAGACTCATTATACAAGGAACACATTAAGCAAATAAAGAAGTATTTAAAATTTCCTAAGGCTATAAAAATATCTCAATCATCTAAACGGATAATTGCAGTTGATGATGGAAATAGGATTCGTTATAAAGACAGATTAGATGATTTTAAAAGTAATTATGGTATGTTATTAATGTACAATGAAACTTCAAAATTTGTAAAAAATTATAATGAAGAGAGTACTTTGTTTAATGAAATTGATAAGTTCTATAGAAATAATTTTAGGTTTGAAAAAACAATTAGCCATAAATATGTAATAGCACAAAACGGATTGAATGTAAGAGATGAAGATGGCAATAAAATAGGAAAATATAATTATGGTGAACCTGTAGAAATTGTTGGGTATACACAAGATTCTGTAGAAATAGAGGGTGATGAAAAATGGATTAAAGATGTTTGGGCAATTATTAAATGGAGACAAAATGGATGGACTGAAAAACGATATGTTTTTAATGGTTACTTGGGAGGTAGAGAGGATGTTAAAGTTTTTGAAGATAAAATCTGTTACGGAACTACTTTTGAAAATCAGCAAATTTATGAGGTTTTAGATGATGCTTATCCAGAGTGTCTAAATACATATTTCGACTTTCAACTTATTTCAAAAAGAGAGTATGATTCTGCACCAGAAATTAGTACAGATCTTTACAAAGAAAATAAAGCTGTTATTATTACAAAAAATGAGGATGAAACTACGAATGTTAGCTTGCCATTAAAAGATTCTACTCTAATTTATAATAGCAAAATAGATTATAATGAGTCGTCCCATACTTTTTATGGTGATGTCAGTTTTTTAAATCAATATTTAATGTTTCACGTGTATTATAAAGCAGAAGAAGCATTTTATGCTTTTGTAGATAAAACAACTGGCAAGGAAACTTTAATGCTTAATGGGTTTCCTAATATTTCACCAAATAAAGACAGAATTGTAGCATTTCATTACGATGTTTATGAGAATAAAAGTTATTTGCAAATTTTTAAAATAAACCCAGATAAGACGATTAATTTTGAAAAAGGATTTCAATTTATGTTTTGGGCAGAAAATGCAACGAATAAATTAAAGTGGATTTCCAATAACGAATTCCTAATGACGATAAGCTTTGTAGATGAAAAAGGAAGAGGAGGTTACAAGACGCAATATTTAAAAGTGAAACTAAAATTTTAATTTAGTTAAAAGGATTCCTAATTTCGAGGGAAGCATGAAAACCATGAACACACAAAAAAAAATACAAAACCTTAGAGACGAACTACGTCAACACAATTATAATTATTACATACTCGATAATCCTACTATTAGCGATTATGAGTTTGATATGAAATTAAAAGAACTTCAGGCTTTAGAAGAAGCAAATCCTGAGTTTTTTGATGAAAATTCACCAACCAAACGAGTTGGTGGTACGATAACAAAGAATTTCAATACGGTTGTTCATGATTTTAGAATGTATTCTTTAGATAATTCATATTCAAAAGAAGACTTACTCGATTGGGAAAAACGTATCAAAAAAATGGTAGATGGTGAAGTGCAATACACCTGTGAGCTGAAGTATGATGGAGCGTCAATGAATCTTACTTACGAAAACGGAAAGTTGCTAAGAGCAGTGACTAGAGGTGATGGTGTGCAAGGTGATGAGGTTACGGCAAATGTGAAAACCATAAATACAGTGCCGTTGCAATTAAAAGGTGATTATCCAGAGCGATTTGATATTAGAGGCGAAATTATTTTGCCAATAAAAGGTTTTCAAAAAATGAATGAAGAGCGTATTGCTAATGATGAAGAACCTTATAGAAATCCTAGAAATACAGCTTCAGGAAGTTTAAAACTCCAGGATAGTGCTGAAGTAGCAAAACGACCATTACAATGTTTATTGTATAGTATTAAGGGGAATAGTTTAAATATTTCAACGCAGTTTGAAGGGTTAGATAAAGCTAGGGCTTGGGGATTTAAAGTGCCAAAAGAAGCAAAATTGGTAAACTCTATTGACGAGGTTTTAAATTATGTAGCCTATTGGGATGAACATAGGCATAATTTGCCTTATGAGATTGATGGAGTAGTGGTGAAAGTAAATAGCTTGTATCAGCAAGAAGAGTTAGGTTTTACAGCCAAGGCACCACGTTGGGCAATGGCATATAAATTTAAGGCAGAGCAGGTTTCTACTAAACTTAATAAAATAACTTATCAAGTAGGTCGTACAGGTGCGATTACTCCAGTGGCTAATTTAGAGCCTGTACAATTGGCTGGTACTATTGTAAAACGTGCTTCATTGCACAATGCAGACCAGATTGAAAAGCTGGATATTAGAGAAGGTGATGAGGTATATGTTGAAAAAGGTGGTGAGATTATACCGAAGATTATATCAGTAGATCTATCTAAGCGAACTAATGATTCTCAACCAACAGAATATATTGTTAATTGCCCAGAGTGTGATACAGAATTAATAAGACCAGAAGGTGAGGCAAAACATTATTGTCCTAATTATAGTAGTTGTCCTCCGCAAGTTGTAGGTCGAATTCAGCATTATATTTCTAGAAAGGCAATGGATATTGAAGGTTTAGGTGGCGAAACAGTTGCTTTACTTGTCAATGAAGGGTTAATTACGAATTATGCTGATTTATATGAATTAACTATTGAGCAAGTCATTCCATTAGAACGTATGGCGGAAAAAAGTGCAGAAAATTTAGTTAATGGTATTGAAGCTTCAAAACAAATTCCTTTTGAGCGTGTCTTGTTTGCATTAGGAATTAGATATGTTGGTGAAACTGTTGCCAAAAAACTGGCTAAGCATTACAAGTCAATAGATGCATTAATGTTTGCGTCAATGTTAGATTTAGTAGCAGTAGATGAAATAGGTGAACGTATTGCTGAAAGTGTGGTGGAATTTTTCTCTTCTGAAGAAAATAGAAATATTGTTGAACAATTAAAATTACATGGAGTTCAACTTCGAGTGTCGGCAGATAAGCTAGCTAACCAAACCGAAAAGTTAAAAGGACAAACTTTTGTGGTATCTGGTGTGTTTGAAACAGTATCTCGTAATGAACTTAAAAAACTTATTGAAGATAATGGTGGGAAAGTATCTTCATCCATATCCTCTAAGACAAGTTATGTTGTTGCAGGTGATAAAATGGGACCAAGCAAACGTATCAAAGCAGAAAATTTAAACATTACAATTCTTACAGAGCAAGCCTTTTTAGATGTTTTGAGGTGAATTCCTACGTAAAAACAAGTTTTTTACCGATAAAAAGTAATATTTTACCGTTTAATTGCAATTTTTTATTATATTCGTTCCCATAATAAGGGATTAATTATGTTATTAAATAAAATCTTAAAAGTAGTGCTATTGCTTTTAGGTGGAGTTTTTATAGTATTACAAGGATTTGTGCTAGAAAAAGAAGGCGACACACTAAGTGCTTTAATGCTTGTTTTGTTGACTATTTTATATTGTGTGTGGACTAAAAGAAAATCAAAACTTTTCATTGGTTTTTTAATCGCGTTTACTTTAGGGCATATATTAAGTTTTTTAGCTTGGTATGGTGCTGAGGTTAAAGAAGGAGAGGTTGATTATTATTATTATGGTTCTAACATTTTATATATTATTTCGTACTTGTTTTTAATTTTCAAAATCATTTTACCTGTTAATATTAAAAAAGTTTTTAAAGAGTTAGTAATACCTATAGTTATTCTTTTTGCATTAGATGTGTTTTGTGTTATTTTGGTTACAGACACTACAAAAGGTACACTTTCTAATAATGAATATATGTTAGAGTTTGTGTATAATGCAGTAATAATGGTGTTATTATCTGTAGCGTTGTTAGATTATATGTATAAAAATGATAATAAATCTATGTTGTTTCTTGTAGGTTCTATCTGTATGGTTTTTTCAGAAATTATTCAGCTAGCATATTATTATATAATAGATGATAAGACCTTAGCCTTTATATTTTCGTTTTTCTTAGTCGTATCTTTTGTGTTCTTTTATGTACAATCACAACTAAAATTTAGTGACCCGGAGCCTGAATATTTTGATATAACGAACGGTTAAAAGCTTAGTTTTTTACCAATAAAGGGAATTTCATTTTTGTAATAATATAGAAGTATAGCACTTAGTATAAAAGTTATTAATGCTGTGTAGAATAATACACCTCCATCTCCTTTTACTTCAATTCCTAACCGTGTTAAATGCATTATTATTGCACCACCAATAAGACCTAAAGTTAATAATGCGCCAGCCCAAACAGTTTTTGGTATTAAAAGTAATATACCAGCAATGAGTTCTAGGACTCCTATTCCAATTCTTCCAAAGGGTTCTAAGCCTACAGTTTCAAAAATGTAAACACTATCTGGATGCGCTGTAAACTTAAAACGAAGAGTTTGAATTAAAATAATTGCAACAGCTATTCTTAATACTAAAATAATTTTGTCAGACTTCATAATACATATAATTTATTGAAATCTTAGACGTTACATTTTTAGTTACTTACAAAAAAACTAAACAATAATAGTTGTGCTGTCTGAATAAACAGGTTTACCTTTTTCAAAATAAAAATCAATTCTGCCTAAATACAAACCATAAGCTCCAACTTGATTTACAAGTACATTTTCTCCAGCACTATTTTTTGCAATAGTTGGTTTAGGTAAAAAAGTATGTGTATGACCACCTATAATTAGATCAATATCTTTTGTTGCTTTAGCAAGATTTAAATCGCAAACACGATCTGGGTGTTTTTTATAATGATAGCCAATGTGAGATAAGCAAATAACCAAATCACAACCTTCTTCTTCTTTAAGAATACGAGACATATCTTGGGCTATCTCAATAGGATTATGATATACGGTTTCTTTGTACATCTTTTTATTTACAAGCCCTTCGAGCTGAATACCTAAGCCAAATACACCTATTTTAACACCATCTCTAACTAAAACTTTGTAAGGTTTTACATGAGTGTCCATTATTGTGTTTGAAAAATCGTAATTAGCAGATACAAATTCAAATTTTGCATTAGGCAATTGTGCGTAAAGCCCATCAATACCATTATCAAAATCGTGATTACCAATGGTTGCCAAATCGTATTTAAGCATACTCATTAATTTAAACTCTAACTCACCTCCATAATAATTAAAATAAGGTGTGCCTTGAAAAATATCACCAGCATCTAAAAGTAAAGTATTAGGGTTTTCTTTTCTAATAGATTCAACTAAAGTAGCACGTCTAGCAATACCTCCTTTGTTTGCATTTCTTTTATTATCAGGGCCAAAAGGGTCTATATGGCTATGCACATCATTAGTATGTAGAATAGTAATGTGCTTTTGGTTGTTATTGCAAGATTGAAGGCTTAATCCACCTAAACCAAGCATTGCTGTTGCTGCAGTTGTTTGCTGTATAAAATCTCTTCTTTTCATGGTTTAGATGGAAGTTTCGTGAAACGGTTGTCTATTTTTGGTTTTATGGTATCAGTCTTTTTAAAATAATCTATTAATACGTTTCTTATTTTATAATCTAAAACATATAAGCTGTCGCTAGGATGAAAAAAAGACATGCGATCACCGCCATTGTATAAGTAATCATTAGTTGCTATATAGTACATTTTATCTTCAGAAACGGGTTTGCCTTTTATAAGTGCTTTTTTAATGTTGAAATCATCATCTAATAAAATTTCTAATTGTTTAGACACAGGATGTGCTCTTTTAGCTTTTGCTAAAAACGAAATCATTTCGCTTACCTGTTTTCCTTTTATTGCAGCAACGACTACAGAATTTTCAAAAGGCATAACCTCATAGGCTGTTCTTGATGTTATATTTCCTTGAGAAATTATAGATCTAATACCTCCATGGTTTAGTAAAACTAAATCTATATTCTTACCAGTCCTTTTATTAAATATTGGATTACTTTCACTAAATACAGCATCTGCCATTAAATTACCAATAGCTGTATTAAGCTCTCCATCAGTCTTAGAGTAGGTTTCTGGCGCATAAGAAATAACGCTATCTAAGTTTTTGTTAAGTTGTGTTTTATATGGTGCTATAAAGTCTTCTATTGCATTATTAGAGGTGATATTTTCATCTATATCAATACGTTTTCCTTCTATTTTATTAGGAGTTTCTTTGCAAGAAATTGTTAGAAACAATAAAAGAACAATTAAAAGAGTGTTTTTAATCATTGTATAACTTTCAAAATAGGATTAAATAATATTTTGGCTTTTGTTAAATTTGCACAAAGGCTAAAGATAAATGATTTTAAAGGCATTTAAAGAAAAATCAAATCAAAAATACATAAACAAATTGTTATCTGTTCGTAAGGCGATTGTAAATAACAATAAGATAAAAGTAGTTGCGGTTTTACTTAATGCAGATGAGTTTAATGATTCTGAAGTGTTTAGACGCTATTTTAAAGATTTAAACTTAATTTCGCCAAAGCATAAGATTGTGACTTTTGTTAATGATAATAAGTATGAAGGTAGCCAGTGGGAGACTTATTATACACCAAAAGATTTTGGGTGGAAAGGCAAAATAAATAATACTGATTTACAATTATTTATTGATGAAACCTTTGATGTTTTAATAAGTTATTATAAAAATGAAACACCAGAGTTAAACTTAATTACAGCGTCATCTAAAGCGAATTTAAAAGTTGGTCTTAGCAGAAATGATGAGCGTTTGTACGATTTAATAATAGATGTAAATCCCAAGGATATTGAGATATTTAAAAAAGAACTAAAAAAATATTTAAACATTTTAAACAAATTATAATGACCAAATTTATAGGTACAGGAGTTGCGTTAATCACACCTTTTAAAGCAGATTTAAGTGTAGATTTTGATGCTTTAAAGCAATTAGTAGAGCATAATATAAATAACGGTACAGATTATTTAGTAATAAGTGGTACCACAGGAGAAAGTGTTACGATAACTGCCGAAGAAAAAAAAGAATTAATAAAATTTATAGCCAAGGTAAATAATAATAGATTGCCTTTGGTTCTTGGTATTGGTGGTAATAATACGGCATCTATTATTAACGAAATTACATCTACAGACTTATCTGACATAGATGCTATATTATCTGTGTCTCCATATTATAGTAAGCCAACACAAGAGGGCATTTATCAACACTTTAAAGCTATTTCTAAAGCTTCACCAAAACCAATAATACTTTATAATGTACCAGGCAGAACATCTTCTAATATGCTTCCGGCAACTATTGTTAGGTTGGCAAATGATTGTGAAAATATTATTGCTGTAAAAGAAGCAAAAGGAGATATGCAACAATATTTAGAATTGTTAAGAATTAAACCTAAAGATTTTTTAGTGATTTCTGGAGATGACGATTTAGCATTAGGTGTAGCGTTAGCAGGCGGATCGGGTGTTATATCTGTCATAGGGCAAGCCCTACCAAAGCAATTTTCAGAAATGATTCGTTTAGGTATTGCAGGTAGTGCTAAAGAAGCTTATCAAATACATTATAATCTAATGCCAATAACGGGTTTAATTTTTTCTGAAAATAATCCTGCTGGTATTAAAGCTGTGTTAGAAGCAATAAATATCTCTAAGTCTTATGTGCGTTTACCATTGGTGGAAGCAACAGATAATCTCAAAAAGAATATTAAAGAAGCACTTGCCGTTTTAGGTAAAAGTTAAACTTAATTTAAATTATATATAGCATTAAAAACTAGGCTTATTTTAGCATATAATTTTTGTTTTTAAAATCCGTTATTAATGCGTACTTTTGCATCCTGTTTAAAATTTATGAAGCAAGGAATTTATATACTATTCATAGCTATTTTATTAACCTCTTGTAGCGATTTTCAGAGAGCTTTAAAATCTGAAGATGTTTCAGAGAAATTTAAAATGGCAACAGAGCTATACGAAGCTGAGAAGTGGACCAAATCTAAACGATTGTTAGATCAAATTCTTCCTAAGTATAGAGGCAAGCCACAAGCTGAGAAGGTAACATTTATGCATGCGTATTGCTCTTATCAGGTGAAAGATTATTATATATCTAGTTATCATTTTGATAAGTTTACAGATATTTATCCTCAAAGCGAAAAAGCTGAGGAAGCAGCGTTTTTAGCTGCAAAAGGCTATTATTATAATTCGCCAGTATACTCAAAAGAACAAAAGGAAACTATTGAGGCATTAGAGAAATTTCA
The DNA here is from genome assembly GCF_025210595.1 of Winogradskyella sp. Taxonomy (GTDB): domain Bacteria; phylum Bacteroidota; class Bacteroidia; order Flavobacteriales; family Flavobacteriaceae; genus Winogradskyella. Next base: position 4,980 of record NZ_JAOARH010000025.1, on the reverse strand, counting down.
ATTGTTCGTAAATCAGTACCCAAATTCTAAATATTTAGCAGAAGCTAATGCTTTAGTTAAAGAGTTAGATTTTAAATTAGAAAAGAAAGCTTTTGAGATAGCAAAGCAATATGATCAAATTAGAGATTATAAAGCTTCAATAAAGTCATTTAACAATTTTCTGTTAGAATTCCCTGGTACTTCGTTAAGAGGTGAAGCCATGTTTTACAGATTAGATGCAGCCTATAATTTGGCTATTTTAAGTATAGACCAATTAAAAGAAGAGCGATTAAATAATGCAATTGGTTACTTTAATTCATTAAAGAAGTCATTTCCAAATTCAGAATTTATGGAAGATGCTGATAAAATGAATGAAGAATTAAATAAAGAATTAAGTACATTTACTAAAAGTTAATCATTAATAACAATGGATTTAAAAAAGACAGATGCACCTGTTTCTACAGTAACGTATAACAGAAATGAAGTTGATGCGGCAACAGACAATATCTATGAAGCTATTTCTGTTATAGCAAAACGAGCTGAACAAATTAACACAGATATAAGACGTGAGTTGATTGATAAGCTTGAAGAGTTCGCAACTTATAACGATAGTCTTGAAGAAATTTTTGAAAACAAAGAACAAATTGAAGTTTCTAAGTTTTACGAAAAATTACCAAAGCCACACGCTTTAGCAGTTAAAGAGTGGTTAGATGATAAGATTTATCACAGAAATACTGAGGATACTCAGGAATAAGTTTTCATGTCTATCCTAAAAGACAAAAACATTTTATTAGGCATTACTGCTGGTATTGCCGCATATAAATCTGCTAGTTTAGTAAGATTATTCATTAAAGCAGGCGCTAACGTAAAAGTTGTTATGACGCCTGCTTCTAAAGATTTTATAACTCCACTCACACTTTCTACATTATCTAAAAACCCAGTCTGTTCATCTTTTGTAGATGAAGAGCACGATGGTGAGGTGTGGAATAATCATGTTGATTTAGGATTGTGGGCAGATTATTTTGTTATAGCTCCTGCCACAGCTAATACTATGGCCAAAATGGCTAATGGTGTTTGCGATAATATCCTACTGGCAACCTATCTTTCAGCAAAATGCCCTGTTTATTTTGCTCCAGCAATGGATTTAGATATGTATAAGCATGAGTCCACAAAAACATCTTTTGAAAAACTAACCTCTTACGGAAATAAAATGATTCCTGCCGGAACAGGTGAATTGGCAAGTGGTTTGGTTGGTGAAGGTCGTATGGCAGAGCCAGAAGATATTGTTGGTTTTATAGAGAAAGATGTATTAAATCAACTTCCATTACGAGGAAAAAAAGTTTTAATTACAGCAGGACCAACATATGAAGCTATAGATCCTGTTCGTTTTATTGGTAATCATTCTAGCGGTAAAATGGGATTTGAAATTGCTAACGCGGCAGCAAATCTTGGTGCTGAGGTGATTTTAGTTACAGGTCCTACGCATCAAAAAATTGAGCATAGTTTGGTTAGTGTAAAACCAGTAGTAAGCGCAGAAGATATGTACGATGAGGTACATAAGCATTTTAAGTCTTCAGATATTGCAATACTTTCTGCTGCAGTTGCAGATTACAGGCCAAAAACTATAGCCAATCAGAAAATAAAAAAGAAGGATACTACGTTTAGTATAGAGTTAGAAAAAACAAAGGATATTCTAAAGTCACTTGGTGAAATAAAAAGAGAACAATTTTTAGTAGGCTTTGCACTCGAAACTAACAACGAGTTAGAACACGCTAAAGGAAAATTGAAGTCAAAGAATTTAGATTTAATTGTTCTAAACTCTTTGCAAGACAAAGGCGCTGGTTTTGGTGTATCAACAAATAAGGTTACATTTATAACGTCGTCTAACGATATTATGGAACAACCACTTAAATCTAAAACAGAAGTTGCAGAAGATTTATTGCAGCAGATATTAAAACAATTACATGCGTAAGATATTAGTTTTATTAACCTTTTTATGTTCAACGGTTGTGTTTTCACAAGAGTTGAATTGTACAGTAAATGTTATTTCTCAGTTAACAGGAAACGATAATAATGTTGTTTTTAAAACGCTAGAAAAGCAATTAAATGAGTTCATTAATAATACAAAATGGACAGAAAAAGAATTTGGAGCTGAAGAACGTATTAATTGTAGTATGGTTATTAGTGTAACGAGCTATGAAAACGATAGATTTAAAGCCACTTTGCAAGTATCATCTTCAAGACCTGTTTTTAACTCTACATACAGTTCACCTGTTTATAATTATAACGATAAAGACTTTAATTTTCAGTATTTAGAGTTTCAAAATATAGTATTTAATCCACTTCAATTTGAGTCTAATTTAGTTTCTGTGCTATCCTTTCATGTGTTTATGATTTTGGGTATGGATGCAGATTCTTTTGCGCTCAATGGTGGTGACGATTATTTTGCACAAGCGCAGACTATTGCTACTTATTCTCAGCAATTAAGCGGACAAGGTTGGAAGTTAGAAGATGGACTGCAATCGCGTTTTGCTTTAATAGATAATTTGCTGTCGCCTACATTTAAAGAAATGAGGTCTACAATGTATAGCTACCATATTGAAGCTATGGATGTAATGGCAGAAGATGCAAAAAAAGGTAAGACAAAGATTATTTCTGCTTTATCAGAACTTCAAAAAGTCCACAGAAAAAGACCAAACTCGTATCTATTGCGAGTGTTTTTCGATGCTAAATCAGACGAATTAGCAGATATACTTTCTGGTGGTCCAAGCGTTAACATTACAGAAGCTGTAAATATTCTTAATAAAATTGCGCCAATGCATTCCCAAAAATGGCGAAAAATAAAATTTTAGCTTTCTAATTAATAGAAAGAGTAGGTGTCTTCTCTGTGTTGATTGCGTTTCACTTAATTTGATAAAATTTTATAGGTAAATAGAGATGCATTGTAATTAAATAATTCAGTACCAACCTGAAGTTTACATCTGTAATTATATATTTTTGTAAAAACAAATTCTAAGTACTTGCTAAATACACTTTACATAAAAAATTACGCATTAATTGATGAACTTAATGTTGGTTTTAATAATGGATTAACCATAATTACAGGCGAAACAGGTGCAGGTAAATCTATTCTTTTGGGAGGTTTATCTCTAGTTTTAGGCAAACGCGCAGATATAAGTCAGGTAAAAAACAAAGAAGAAAAATGTATTATAGAAGCAGGTTTTGATATTGCAAACTACAACTTAAAATCGCTTTTTTCTTCTTTAGATCTAGATTATGATGTGCAAACTATAATAAGAAGGGAGATTTTGCCTTCGGGTAAATCGCGTGCTTTTATAAACGATACTCCTGTAACTTTAGAGAGTCTTTCTGCTCTAAGCTCGCATCTTATAGATATTCATTCGCAGCATCAAACACAACAACTTACAGAAAATGATTATCAATTTAAAGTCATTGATGCGTTAGCAGATAATGATAAAAAATTAGAGTTATTCAGTAATCAACTAAACGCCTACAAATCGCTTCAGAAAGCTTTAGAAGTTTTAAAATCTTCAAAGGCAGAAATGATCAAAGAGTATGATTATAATCTCTTTTTAACTAAGGAGCTTAACGAAATAAATTTAGAATCTATAAATATTGAAGTGTTAGAATCGCAATACGAACAACTCAATAATATAGAAATAATAGAAGAGAAGTTAGGTAATGTAAAGTCAATTTTAAGTTTAGAGAACCAAGGTGTAATAGATCAGTTAAATACTGCAAAGCAAGAGCTAAATAGAATCTTGGGTTTTGGTAAAGCTTATGAATCTTTGTATGAAAGGGTTTCTAGTGTAACTATAGAATTAGACGATGTTTTAGCAGAACTAGATAATCTTGAAGAACAACTGTCTTCAGATCCTCAAAAATTAGAGCAGATAAATTCTAAGCTTCAAATTATAAATAATTTATTTCAAAAACATTCAGTTTCTGACATTGAAGAATTAATTGAAATAAAAACGGAATTAGAATCTAAGCTTTTTAAAACTGAAAGTTTAGATGATGCTATTAAAGAAAAAGAACAAGAGCTTATAAAACATGAAAACAAGCTTAATGAAATAGCAGCGCAAATAAGTAAAAAGAGAAAGGCTGTAGCTCCTAAATTAATAGAAAAGTTAGAGCGTAAACTTTCAGATTTAGGAATGCCAAATGCTAAGTTTAAAATAGAACTTAAGTCTTTAGATGGTTTTTCTTCAAACGGAAAAGATGATTTACAGTTTTTATTTACCGCAAATAAAGGTTCAAATTATAATGAGTTAAAAAAGGCGGCTTCAGGAGGTGAATTATCAAGAATTATGCTCACTATAAAGGCTATTTTGTCTGAATATATTCAGTTACCATCTATTATGTTTGACGAAATAGATACAGGTGTTTCTGGTGAAATTTCAAACAAAATGGGTGATATTATGAAGCAAATGAGCGCTAGAATGCAAGTATTTGCCATAACACATTTGCCGCAAATTGCCGCAAAGGGTAATTCTCATTTTAAAGTTTTTAAATTTGATAAGGATGATGCTACTCATACTAGGTTAAAACGATTAGAAGAAGAAGAGCGTGTTGTAGAAATTGCGCAGATGTTAGGTGGTTTGGATATTACAGAATCTGCAGTTGCACATGCTAAACAATTACTTAATTAGCAAGCTAGTCTTATAGGTAATAATCTTATTATAGATGTTCAATTTAATAGTATATTTGAACATTGAATTACAAATAAAAATACTGACTAAAAATAGACACTATGTATAACTTACTAAAAGGAAAAAAAGGAATTATTTTTGGAGCATTAAATGCTGACTCAATAGCATGGAAAACAGCAGAACGTGTACATGAAGAAGGTGGTGAATTTGTGCTTACTAATGCACCTATAGCAATGCGTATGGGGCAAATTAATGAATTAGCTGAGAAAACAGGATCTCAAATAATTCCTGCAGATGCAACGTCTGAAGAAGATTTACAAAACCTTGT
>NZ_JAOARH010000024.1 GCF_025210595.1 Winogradskyella sp. | reverse complement strand
TGTTAATTGCCAATATATTAGAAACCTATACAGGTTTAGACGATAATGCCATATATCCTGCAATGATCTTTTTAATGGCTGGACTAGGATTATATATTGGCTTTACACAAACCAAAAAAGCTTTAGATAATTAAACACAACAATTCATCAATCAAAAAAAAGGAAAAACGTCTCATTTATAAATGAGACGTTTTTTTTATGCATAAGCACTGTATTGTTACTTATTGTACATGCATTTATATTCGTGGTTTTCAAAAAAGATTTCCTGTTAAACCAAAAGGAATTGTATTTTTAAGGTAATATCCTCCTATTATGTTTGAAGGAGTTAGGTCTAAAGGATGGTTAAAAGCAATTGAATCTGTATTTGTAGATATTGTGGCTTCACCAAATTTTAATGTTACCAAATTTGGAAACTGCTCTGCAATATGTATTACACTGGTTTCATTTCCACCAGTTTTTCCTATTTCTATGATATTTCCATTTCTTATTTGTAAAGACCTAAGCAATGATAAATTAATCATATCTTGTTTGGCATCATCATCTATGGTGTAATTTTCAGTATTTACACTCATATTCATTGTGCCATCTAATGGATTTACTGCATCTCCATAGTAAACAGGATTATTTCTATAAAAATTTATTTCTCCTAATGTCTTAGGCAATCCTAAGCCTATAATGCCTGCCCACATTGAGTGTTCGTCTGTTACAGGCATATAAACAACATGAAAAAACTCTTCGCCTTCATGTTCAACAAGTATAGAAATTGCATTTTCTTTATAAGGTGTAGCTCCATAGTCTAACTCGTAAAAGTCATTAAAAAATGCAAAGACAACCATTCGACTTGGCATGTTAAATTCATCAGGTATTAAGCTCTGATACACCTCAACATTATCTGTTTCGTAATACATAAAAATTCCATCATTTTCGAGATAACGATAAGGTATATGACCATTATCTGGAATATTATCTATGGTAATATCTATTGTTTTCATCTCTGTTTCAGAACCATTTGATGCTTCTAGAGTTATTGAATAGGTTCCGTTTTCAGTATAGGCTATTGTTGGGCTTTCTTCTATAGAGCTTTCTGGATTTCCATTAGGAAATAACCACTCATAAGTCGTAGCATTTTGCGATAGATTTGTTAATGTAACAATGGCTTGATTTTCACCTAAAAGTATAGCTGCTTCAAAATCGGCAATTAATATTGATTCTGTAGAATTGTCATCTTCACTACAAGAAAAGAAGAGCATACTTATAATTAAGGTTAGTGTTAAGTAGAGTTTATTCATTCTTAAAAATTTTTGTCTAATGATATAGACTTCAAAACTTTCATATGGTTTAATTACATAAAAAATAAAATTGAAATTTAATAATTGTTAAAAAGCACAACTGTTTATTATTATAATTTGTTATGCTGAATTTATTTCAGCATCTTTAATTCGGTTAATTTTTCATCAATTGAAGCATTACATAAAATGAAAAAAATTTTATTCCTACTCTTAATTAGTCAAATAAGCTTTGCTCAAATCACAGTTTTAGATAGTGTTTCTAAAATCCCTGTAAGCTATGCTACCATTTCTTTCGGAAATGGTAATGGTATTTTTGCTGATGATGAAGGCAAGTTTTTTTTCACCAAAAAATTATATCCAGATGTAGATTCGCTTTACATCTCTGCTATTGGCTATAAGAACTTAAGTGTTGCTGCAAAAAACTTAACTGATTCACTATTATTACAATCTAAAATAGATGAATTAGATGAAGTTGTACTAAGCATTAAGTCTAATAGAAAATTTAAAGAAGAAACTTTAAAACCTTATCTTGATGATGATTACTACAATTGTTGGTTGCCTACTATAGAATCTGAAATTGCAGTTTATTTCCCAAAAAAGTCTGATAAAGATCAAAAATTAACATCAGTAATATTTCCCATTGCCTTAGAATCTAAAGATTGGAAAAAACGAAAACGCAGCAATAGCGATAAAAAGAAGTTTTCTACTTTGTTTAAAGTTAATTTCTACACTAACGATAATGGGAAACCAGGAAACACACTCACCTACGAAACTATTGTTTTTAGAGCTACCGAAAAAGATGGTGATGCTTATACGCTCAATGTAGAAGAATACGACCTTTATATACCTAAAAACGGTTTTTTTGTATCTATACAAGTTATGGGTTATACAGATAAAAACGGAAAACTTTTACCAAACAAAAAGTATAAAGAAATAAAAACAAAAAACGGAACTGTAAAAATTCCAACCAATTTTAGACCACTTTTGCCGTTTACGGATAAAATTGAGACAAAAAACACTTATATAAAACGAGTGTTTATTAATGGTAATGACTGGGTAAAGTTTGATAAAGGCAATAAGTTTAAATCTAGCTTATTAGATAAAGATTTATATAATTATGGGATTGGTTTAGAATACAATACTTTTAAGGATTGATAATTCAAATAATCACTCCACCTCAAAATCAAAATAAGTGTTAGGAAAAGGTTCCCAACGCAACGTAAAATGCCACCATTCTTTTGGGTAGTTTCTAAAATTATGCTTTAACATAACGGTTTGAAGTAATTGTCTATTTTTTTGTTGTACTTCTGTTATACCATCATAATCCACCCAAGATTGCTGCCCAAAGAAATCATAAGGACTTCCCATATCTAAAGGAATACCAGTATTACCATCTATGATTGTTAAATCTACTGTACTACCTCTACTGTGGCCAGATCGTGAAGCAATATACTCTTCCTTAAATAAATTTCGTTTTGCTATATCTGGATAAAAAACAGACTTATTAATAGTATCATTTAAATCTTTTGCCCAACGCATAAAATGATTCACAGCACGTTGCGGACGGTAACCATCATAAACCTTTAAACATAAATTGTGCTGCTGCAATTCATCCTGAACCAGTTTTAATTTATCTGACGCAGCTTTAGTTAAAATAAGCTTGTTAGCATTATAACCATCAATAGTATCGCCAACAAAATTATTTACACCATAATAGCGTAATTCTACATCTAAGTCTGGTATTACAGATTTTACATAGACAAAATCTTCTGGTAAATCTTCTTTTTGATTAAAGCCAAAACCAATTAATACAAATGCAATAAAGTATAGGAATGTTTTATAAGTCATAACGAAGCACTAATTTAGAGAAAAATTATGCTATGAACTTGTTTTCTGAAGAGAAACAACATTTTATTCTACCTAATGCAGAACTGGTTTATATTCCTAACTTTTTTAATAAGCTAGAGTCCGACAATTATTTTAGTGCTATAAAAGAAGACACCAATTGGCAACACGATGACATAACCATATTCGGAAAAACCTATAAACAGCCAAGACTTACTGCGCTTTATGGTGACACTAACCAAACTTATAGTTACTCTAGCATCACCATGCATCCAGAACCATTCACTAAGTCATTAAAAGTTATAAAGTCTAAAGTTGAAAAAATTTCAAATAAAAAATTCAACACACTATTAATCAACCTTTATCGCAATGGTAATGACAGTAATGGCTGGCATGCAGATAATGAAAAAGAATTAGGTAAAAACCCTGTTATTGCCTCTGTAAGTTTTGGAGAAGAGCGACCTTTTCATTTTAAACATAGAACATTAAAAAATGAACGGCACAAACTAAATCTC
>NZ_JAOARH010000023.1 GCF_025210595.1 Winogradskyella sp. | reverse complement strand
TGGATCGGAGTTATTTTCAAATGATGATTCATGTAGTTTACAATCAGAGGTAACTTTTACTTCAGATGGTGCAACAGATTATTACATTATGATAGAAGGTTTTGGTAGTAACTCAGGTGATTATACATTAGCTGTAAGTTGCGAAACACCAGATCCGTGTAATAATGGACAATTACCAGATTATGTATGGACTGGAGCTATGAATTCAGATTGGGAAAATGCAAGTAACTGGCAAGGTAATGTAGGACCAGGATTATCAATGAATTCTAATGCAACTATTCCTATGGGTGTACCAAACTATCCAGTTATAACTTCAGGTCAAGAGCTGTATGTAAGTGAATGCTCAACAGTAACAGTAGATAACGGTGCATCATTAAGAGTAAATTCTAATGCTGTAGTTAGAAATGACGGTGTTGTAACCAATAATGGTACTACCACTTTTAAATCTGATGCTAATGGATCTGCTTATATTGGTTCTGGTATCGGTATGTTTGTAGGTGATTTTACGGTAGAACGTTATATACCTGCAAAGAGAGCTTACCGTCAATTAGGTTCGCCTGTAACAACAAACACACCTATATCTGACAACTGGCAACAAGATACACACATTACAGGACCTGCTGGTAATACTGACGGTTTTGATGTTACAGAAACAGGTAACCCTTCAGCGTATATTTTTGACAATGTAGGCTATTTATATGAGGAATTAGAGAATACTAATGCTACTAATTTATTACCTGGTACTATGTATCATATTCTAATTAGAGGTGATAGAACTACTGACTTAACAAATAATAATGCTACACCATCTGAAACCACATTACGTGCTACAGGTGAGTTAACAGCAGAAAATATTGGTGGTCAGATGATATCGGTTAATGTACCAGAGCAAAGATTTATTGCTGTTGGTAATCCTTTCCAGTCTAAAATTGATATGGACGCAGTACTTACAACAGGTTCTGTTAATATTAGTCCTAATTTCTACTGGGTTTGGGATCCAACTCTTGGGGAAAGAGGTGCTTATACAGCTGTATTAGCTTCTTCAGGTATTGCTTCGTCAGCAGATTCTGACGCAGATCAATTTTTACAAGCAGGTCAAGCAGGATGGGTTTATACAGCAGGTGCAGGTGCGTCGTCTGTAAACTTTACACAAGCAAGTAAAAATACAGCAGGATCTGAAACAGCAGTGTTTAGAGATGCTAGCGATATGGTTAGTCAAGGACAATTACGTTTATCTTTATATGAAAGTAATGCTTTAGCTAATAATGGCTCTGCAGCGGATGGTGTGTTAATATTATTTGATACTAATGGAAATAATAATATTGATGCAAATGATGCACCTAATATCACTAACTTAGATGAGAATTTTGCCACTAATAATAATGGTGTATTACTTAGTATTGAGAATAGAGCTGCACCACAAGATGCAGAAGAAATTCAGTTAGAGATTAATACATATAGAAATACAAATTATACTATTGTAGCAGAAGGAATATCATTACAAGGCGCAACACCGTATTTATATGATAATTATACTGGTGTGTATACAGAAATTCCTATGAGTGGATCAGTTAACTATAACTACTCTGTAGATGAAGGTATTTCTGCTTCAATCTCAGGAGACCGCTTTAAGGTTGTATTTGTTCAGACTACCTTATCAAATAGTAACTTTGATATTGAAAGTGTTAAGTTGTATCCAAACCCAACTAACTTAGGTAAGTTCTATTTAAATGTTCCATTAGGAATGGATGACTTAGAAATTACAATCTATGATGTATTAGGTAATAAGTTATATGAAGAATCTGGATTTAACGCAGGTAGTAGAATAACAGTTGAAACAGGTTCTACAACATTTAGTATGGGAACTTATTTTGTAGAACTGAGTTCTAAAGGTAAAACAACAACTAAAAAGTTAATTATTAATTAAAAAATAAATTAAAATGAAGAATTCAAAAAATAGAATTTTAAAGACCATTAGTACTGTGGCTGTTGTTTTCGCAATAGCAATTACAACAAATTTAAATGCTCAAGGTCCTCCTGGCGGATCTACTGACACACAAGATGCTATACCTTTAGATGGAGGGCTAGTAGCTCTAGTTATAGGTGCAGCAGCATTTGGAGTGAAAAAATTACGTGATAATTTGAAATAGTGTGATAAAGCTTAAATCTTTATTAAGCGACATTCCATTACCAATAAGGCTTTTTTTAGGAAAAGCCTTATTGTTTTTTGTCGTTTGGAAAATAATATATATTGGATTTTTATTAGATTCAAAAGTTTTGGATCATCCATTAACTACACATGTTGGAGATGCATCGGTGAAGGTGTTAAATGAATGGAGTTCAATGTCTAACTTCAAGTCTGTTAGAGAAGAAAGTACAACAGTGTATGAAGGAGAATATACTACGGGTTTAGTTTCTCAAATATATCACAATGGTAAAAAAGTTTTATCTATAGCCGATTTATGTAATGGATTAGAATTGATAGTTTTATATATAGGTTTTATAATATGTATGCCTTCTTCATTTTGGAGAAAAGTACGCTACATTATAATAGGTGCTATATTACTAGATATTGTTAATATAGGTAGGTGTATAGCTTTAATACATTTGCGTGAATATTATCATTATTATTTCGATATTGCACATAAATATATATTTAATGTTACGGTGTATTCAGTTACGTTTTTAATATGGATAGTTTACACTCGAAAAATTCATTTAAATAATGAAACTATACAAGTCAGATAAGATCCGTTTTATAATGGGGCTTATTATTATTTTTATTCTATATTCTTGTTATTATATTTTTATTGCAGAACAAAGAGATACTGCAATGTTGCCAAGAAAGTTAAGGCACTTTATTAGTTTGTTGTTTACTATTGCGGTTTATTTTGCTGGAACGTATCATTTAGGTAAACTCAAGGTAACATGGATGGCAACGATTTGGCATGTAGTACATATAGGAGGATTATGTATTATTACTTCTATAGGATTGTTTGATTGGTTATTTTTAGAAGGAAAAGCAATACCAAGGTTAAGTATTTTTGCTAGAACAATTCAAGAGTTGTTAATATCTCCAATTTTATATGTGGCTATGGGATTACTTAATAAATCCTTGAATACCCAAAGTAAATAGTATTTTACTATTTCATAGATTTAAACAAAAAAGTAAAATTCTTCAGAAAATGATACAGTGACTAATCTGTATTTTACTGAAGAATTTTACTTTTTTTAATTATCCTAGTTTTTAGTTTAGGTAATTGTAAATCAGAGATAAATTAATTCTATTGATTGAAATCTCTATTCTTTTCTGCTGTTAATTCAGCAATCTTACAAATTACTTCTACAGCTTTTTGAATACTCTCTACAGGTACATACTCATAACGTCCGTGAAAGTTATGACCACCAGCAAAAATATTAGGACAAGGTAAACCCATATATGATAACTGAGAACCGTCTGTACCACCTCTAATTGGTTTTATTAAAGGTTTAATATCTAGAGATTTCATGGCTTCTTCTGCAATATCTACAATGTGCATTACAGGTTCAACCTTTTCTTTCATATTAAAGTATTGGTCTTTAATTTCGATCTCAAAGATTTCAGCTTCAAATTTAGTATTTAAGTCTTGAGTAATTTTTTCCATTAAGGATTTACGTGCCTCAAACTTATCCTTATCATGATCTCTTATAATATATTGTAGTATAGTTTCTTCAACTTTACCTTCAATATTATGTAAGTGAAAGAAACCTTCATAACCTTCGGTATGCTCTGGAGTTTCTAATCTAGGTAATGCATTAATAAACTCTGTTGCATAATACATAGAGTTTATCATTTTGCCTTTGGCATAACCAGGATGTACTATTTTTCCTTTTACTTTAATCTTAGCGCCTGCGGCATTAAAATTTTCATATTCTAATTCGCCAACTTGGCTTCCGTCCATGGTGTAAGCCCAATCAGCACCAAACTTTTCAACATCAAACTTATGTGCACCTCTGCCTATTTCTTCATCTGGAGTAAAACCAACTTTTATGTCTCCATGTTTTATTTCAGGATGGTTAATTAGGTATTCCATAGCTGTAACTATTTCAGTAATACCAGCTTTGTCATCTGCACCTAAAAGTGTTGTGCCATCTGTTGTTATTAGGGTTTGCCCTTTATAGAGTAGTAAATCTTCAAAATAATCTGGAGATAATACTATATTTTCTTCTGCATTTAAGATAATGTCTGTACCATCATAATCTTTAACAATTTGAGGGTTTACATTAGCTCCTGTAAAATCTGGAGAGGTATCAAAATGTGATATGAATCCAATAGTTGGTACATCATGTTCTACATTACTAGGTAAAGTTGCCATGATATATGCATTATCATCTATAGTAACGTTACTCATACCAATGGCTTTTAATTCTTCAACCAGTTTATTGGCTAAATCCCATTGTTTTTCTGTACTTGGCGTTGTGTTAGAGTTTGGGTCAGATTCAGTATCTATTGTGATGTAGCTTATAAAGCGATCTATAATATGCTGCATGTGTCTATTTTGTTATAAAAATTATAATTTAAATGTTACAACAGGAAGTCTTGAGTGGTTTACTAAATCTTCAGAAATACTTCCTCCAAAGAAATGACTTAAACCTGTTCTACCATGTGTAATTATGGCAACAGCATTAGCATTTTCTCTTCTAGCATGGTTAAGTACACCATCTTCAACTGAGTGGTCTGCAGCGTAAGCTATGTTCAATCCTTTGTCTTCTAATTGTGCTAGTTTTAAAAATTCAGATGTTTGTTCGTTAATTTCATCTGTACTCATAAAACTTAAGTTAGGAAGATTAACGTGTAATAGCGTTACTTTTTCTGCTAATTCATTTAATAATTCTAACGCATTTTTTGTAGCAGGAATACTTTCTTCTTTAAAGTCACAACCAAGTACTATATTGCTATAGTTAACTGTATTAGGTTTAGATTTTACAACCAGTACAGGTGTATCACTATAACGAACTACTTTTTCTGTATTAGAACCTGTAAAAATACCATCATGATCACTGTGTCCGCGAGATCCCATTACAATAAGGTCTGCTTTTTCATGACCAGCAACTTCAGCAACTTCTTTTAATACTTTATGGTTTTTAATTAATGGAGTTACGTTAACACCTTCTAAATAAGGTTTATCTAAGAACTCTTCAAAGTTTTTGTTTGTTACCATTAGCATAAATGCTGTTTCTTCATTTCTGGCAGAACTAGAGGCAGAGAAAATAGACTCAGAAAGCTCTAACATATGCATTACAATTAATTCAGCATCATATTGTTTTGCTAATGCAGCTCCAGTTTCTAAAGCATACTCAGAATATTTAGAAAAATCTACAGGTATTATAATTCTTTTCATGTTTTTTGTTTAATTAGTTAATGCTCAAAGTTAATAATTTGATTCGTTAAAAATAATGATAAATGACAGTTTAAATTTTAAAATATAGTGAAGATTAAAATGAATTTTAAATTTAGAATTTTCAATCTTTGAATTGATTAGATTCTTATTTTTGCATAGCAAAACTCTTTATCATGTATAAAGCAATAATACGACCAATTCTTTTCTGTTTCGATCCAGAAAAAGTACATCACTTTACATTTTCATTAATAAGAACAATTTTTAAAATTCCTGGTTTTAAAAGTCTGTTTAGAAGCCTATATTTGGTTGAAGATCCTCGTCTTGAACGTGAATTATTTGGGTTAAAATTTAAAAATCCTGTAGGTTTAGCCGCTGGTTTTGATAAAAATGCGGTTTTGTATAATGAACTTTCAAATTTTGGTTTCGGTTTTGTAGAAATAGGAACTGTGACACCAAAGGGACAAGTTGGTAATCCAAAACAGCGTTTATTTAGGCTTAAAGAAGATAAAGGTATTATAAACCGAATGGGTTTTAATAACGAAGGTCTTAAAGCTGCTATAACACAATTAAAGAAAAACAAAGGGCAATTAATCATTGGTGGTAATATTGGAAAGAACACACAGACCAAACCCGAAGATTACACAAAAGATTATTTAGAGTGTTTTAATGCTTTGCATCCTTACGTAGATTATTTTGTATTAAACGTAAGTTGTCCAAATGTGGGAAGTCACGCTAAATTAAACGATAAAGATTATTTGTTAGAGCTTATTGGAGCTGTTCAAAATGCTAATACAAAATTTGAAAAACAAAAACCAATTCTATTAAAAATTGCACCAGATTTAAATGATGGTCAGCTTGATGAAATTGTAGAATTAGTTAAAGAAACCAATTTAGATGGTGTTATAGCAAGTAATACATCTATAGATCGAAAGGGTTTAAAAACTTCCGATAACCGTTTGTCTGAAATTGGAAATGGTGGATTAAGCGGACAACCTATAAAAGCAAAGTCTACACGTGTTATAAAATATTTAGCAGATAAGAGTAATAAGGCATTTCCAATAATCGGAGTAGGAGGCATTCATTCTGCCGAAGATGCTTTAGAAAAGATAAATGCAGGTGCTGATTTAGTACAAATCTATACAGGTTTTGTTTATGAAGGGCCTCAACTTATTAAGTCTATAAATAAAGCTTTACTAAATAGAAAGTAGTTGAATTTTGAAATACTTATAACATTTATTAGTGCTACAACAGTTTTAGCTTTTTCTCCTGGACCAGATAATATCTATGTTTTGGTACAAAGCATATCTAATGGTAAGGTTTATGGATTGGCTACTGTTTGCGGACTAATTGCAGGATGTATTGTTCATACCACATTATTAGCATTTGGTGTTTCTGCCATTATTAAGGCAAATGACTATGTGTTTTTTACGATAAAGCTATTAGGTGCTCTGTATCTTTTGTATTTAGCTTACAAAGTGTATAAATCTAATGCGCAATTAAATTTAGACTCTGATGAAGTTCCCAAAAAAAGTCTGAAAGCACTTTTTGTTCAAGGATTTTTTATGAATGTGCTTAATCCAAAAGTAACGATTTTCTTTTTAGCTTTTTTTCCTGGATTTTTATTTAGTGAAACCATGAGTACGGTTTGGCAATTTTATATACTTGGTGGTATTTTCATGTTAGTATCTTTTATTGTTTTTTCTTCTATAGCCTTGTTAGCAAGTCAGATTAAACGATTTACAAAGCAACATAATAATTTTGGTTTGATGTTTAAATGGTTGCAAATTGTTGTTTTTATTGGTATTGCTGTTTTCATATTATTATAATGTGCGAAATGTCATATATTTGAATGATGAATAAATCTGTAAAACTTATAGAATGTCCAAGAGATGCCATGCAAGGCATTAAAGATTTTATACCAACCGAAAAAAAAGTACAATACATTCAGTCTTTACTTAGAGTTGGTTTTGATACTATAGATTTTGGAAGTTTTGTATCACCAAAAGCTATTCCGCAAATGGTAGATACAGCAGAAGTTTTAGCACAATTAGATTTAAGCACTACTAAAAGCAAACTTTTGGCAATTATAGCCAATGTTCGTGGAGCTAATGATGCTTCAAAGCATAAAGAGATAGATTATTTAGGCTTTCCGTTTTCGATTTCAGAAAATTTTCAGATGCGTAATACGCATAAAACAATAGCACAATCTGTAATAACATTATCTGAAATACTAGAAATTGCAGACAAAACTAATAAAGAAGTTGTAGTGTACATTTCTATGGGCTTTGGGAATCCTTATGGAGATCCTTGGAATGTAGATATTGTAGGAGAGTGGACCGAAAAGTTAGCTAAGATGGGAGTTAGTATTCTGTCTTTGAGCGACACTATTGGAAGCTCTAACCCAGAAAATATAGATTATCTCTTTTCAAATTTAATCCCTAAATATCCAAATATCGAATTTGGAGCGCATTTGCATACCACACCAACGACTTGGCACGAAAAAGTAGATGCTGCATACAAAGCAGGTTGTCGCAGATTTGATGGTGCTATACAAGGCTTTGGTGGTTGCCCAATGGCAAAAGATGATCTTACAGGTAATATGCCTACCGAAAAAATGCTGTCGTATTTTACACAACAAAAAGCTCATGATCTTAATGCTATGAGCTTTGAGAGTGCTTATAATGAAGCCTCAAAGATTTTTAAGGTATATCATTAAAAATTTACTTTTTTTTAACATTTCCTGTAACATTTTGTAAAGCTAAACTACATATATATTGTATTTTAGTCTTTAATACATTGTTGACATCAAAAAACGTTCGTTTTAATGCTTGATGTTTAATGTTAGCCTTAAACATAAAACTTAAATCTATTGGATTCAATTTTTGACATTGCCTTTTCTTCAGTGAATATCATCTTAAGTATTTTAGTTATTCTACTTATTGTTTATTGGCTGTTTAACATGATTTCGGGTATTGATTTTGATCTAGATGTGGACGTAGATGTGGATATTGATATTGATGCAGACGTAGATGTAGATATAGATGCTGCAACATCTATGACAGATTTAGCTAATGCCGAAATCAATAAAGACGATGTGGTTAAAAACCCATACAAAAAGCTACAGTGGTGGCAAAGCTTATTGTTGTATTTTAATTTTGTTGGCTTGCCATTTATGTTCACGTTTACCTGTTGGATTTTTATTTGGTGGTTATGTACAGTTATTTCAACAAGTGTAACAGAATCTTATAATACTAACTTCGGATACACGTTAATGTTAGCTGGTATTTTACCATCATTATTTTTAACAAAACTGTTTACAACACCTTTTAAAGGCTTTTTTAAAAACCTCAATCCAGATGGTGATGCACCTATTAATTTTATAGGAAGAAAAGGAGTATCGCTATCTAAAATATCTGGAGATAAAATGGGTTCGGTTGAAGTGTTGGTAGATAATAGTCCAATGACTATTTATTCTAAATCCATTGATGGAGAACCTATAACTTATAAACAAGATATATTAATCGTAAAACAAGCCAACGATAAAACTTTTTATTGGGTAACTGTTTTTAAAGAAGAAGCTTTAAACGTCATTGATAATATTGAAGATATAAAACTATAAATAATACAATAACAAATAAATAAAATCAAATAGTAATTATGGAAAACCTCCCACAATTTTTAGGAATAGGTGTCGGACTTATTCTCTTCTTAATTATAATTTACTTTGCAGTAATAGCCTTATTTTACAAAAAAGTACCACAAGGGGAAGCCCTTGTAAGAACTGGTTTTAAAGGTACAAAAGTAGCAACAGACAAAGGACTATATGTCGTACCTGTATTTCATCGCGTTGAGATTATGGATATTTCGGTAAAGAAAATTCAAATAGAGCGTTTGGGAAATGATGGTTTGGTATGTAAAGACAATATGCGTGCAGATATTAAAGTGGCATTTTTTGTTCGTGTAAATAATGAAGTAGAGTTTATTAAAAAAGTGGCACAAACTATTGGCTGTGAGCGAGCATCTCATATTTCAACATTAGAAGAATTATTTGAAGCCAAATTTTCAGAAGCACTTAAAACTGTTGGTAAAAAGTTTGAGTTTGTAGAACTTTATGAAGCACGTCGTGAGTTTAGAGATGAAATAGTTGATATTATTGGTACCGATTTAAATGGTTATACACTAGAAGATTGTGCTATTGATTATCTTGAACAAACACCAGTATCTTTCTTAAAACCAGATAATATTCTAGATGCTGAAGGTATTAAGAAAATTACCGAATTAACTGCAGAGCAAAACGTTAAGGCTAATTTAATTAAACGCGATGAAGAAAAAGTCATCCGTAAGCAAGATGTTGAAGCACGTGAAGCTATTTTAGAATTAGATAAGCAATTAGCCGAAAAAGAAGAACAGCAAAAACGCGAAATTGCAAATATTAAAGCTCGCGAAGAAGCTGAAACCTTAAAAGTAGCTGAAGAAGAGCGTTTAAAATCTGAATCTGCACGTATTTCAACAGAAGAAAAAGTACAAGTCGCAGAAGAGAATAAGCAAAGACAGGTTATTGTAGCCTTAAAAAATAAGCAACGTACAGATGCTGTTGAGACTGAGCGTGTAGAAAAAGACCGTTTATTAGAGGCTACAGAGCGTGAGCGCATTGTAACTCTAGCTCAAATAGAAAAAGACAAGGTCGTTGAGGTAGAAAAGAAGAACATTCAAGATGTTATTAGAGATCGAGTGATGTTAGAGAAAGGTGTGGTTGAAGAGCAAGAAAATATGAAAGATATTGAAGCCTTTAAGACCGCTGATCGTGAGAAGCAAGTAAAAATTACTATTGCAGAAGCTAGTGCAGAAGAGGCGTTGATTAAAACTATAAAACAAGCCGAAGCACAAAAAGAAGCTGCTAAACAAAAAGCTGAGGAAATTAATATTGAAGCACAAGCACAAAAAGAAGCAAGCGAAAAAGAAGCAGAAGCTCGTAAAACTCTTGCCGAAGCTAAAGCTAAAGAAGAAGCAACTATTGGTATGTCTGAAGCACAAGTTATGCATGCCAAAGCAGATGCTAATGAGCGTCAAGGATTAGTAGAAGCCACAATTATTGAAAAGAAAGCCAGAGCAGAAGCTTCTGGTATAGAAGCTAAAGCAGACGCGATTAAAAAAGAAGGTTTAGCCGAAGCGCAAGTTATTAAGGAGAAGGCTTTAGCAGATGCAGCCGGAATTGAAGAAAAAGCAGAAGCTATGAAGAAACTTGATGGTGTTGGTAAAGAACACGAAGAGTTTAAACTACGCTTAGAAAAAGAATTACAAGTAGATTTAGCACAAATTAATATTCAAAAAGATATTGCAGATGCACAAGCACAGGTTATTGGAGATGCGCTTAAAGCAGCTAATATTGATATTGTTGGTGGTGAAACCATGTTCTTCGATCAAATTATAGGACAAATTACTAAGGCTAAAGGTTTTGATCGTTTAGTACAGCATAGTGATAATATTCAAGATGTAAAAGATGCCATTTTAGGAAGTGAAGATGTTAAGGGAAATCTTTTAGAAAAGGTTAAGGATTTTGCTGACAAATATGGTATCTCATCAGAAGATATTAAAAACTTAAGCGTAGCTAATTTGTTGTTAGATTTAAGACAAAAAGCAACTTCTACAGATGATGCTAATTTGTTTACCAATTTATTTAATTTGGCAAAAGGTTTAGGCTTATCAGATAATAAGTTGTCTTAATTTATTGAGACCTCGCAGGTTTCTGAAACCTGTGAGGGATAATCGAATTAGTTTTTTTGGTGGCAAAAAGAATAGTCATTTTAATTTTTTTTATTGGCCTTATATTTTTTGTGGATTATATATTTTCCAAAAAAGAATACTCAAATGGTATTTTAATTAGAAAAATATATTCAGATAAATTAATTCCGTATGGAAACAATAGAAATGGTCACAACATTAGAAGTACGAGAAGGGTTCACGATCCAAATGGGTATGTTTTTTATATTTCAAGTGCTTTAAATAATGAAATAAAAATAACAACCAATGTTGATACCTATACATTTTCTCATGAAGGCGATTCTGTATATTATAGTGTTTTAAGAGGCTGTATTTTTAATAGGATTTATAAATCATCAATTATTAAAATGGTAATCAATAAAGAAAACAGAAAGAAATTTAGAGATAGAAATTTGAGTCCATTTGAAAAGCTATTAAAAGATAACAAGAATCGAAATTAATTTTTGAATAGAAGAAACCTCTGAGGTTTAAAAACTTCATCACCTATATGGAAAACCAAAACAACCAACAACAACTCGATGGTGGTACCTATGAGATTATTCAAGGGAGATTACAAAAGCAAAAAAGCGAACTATTAACACGTTTATCCGAGCTAAATAGTGCACGCAAAACAGTTTTTGGTAATGTTGAAACTAAGCTTATAGCCAACAATCGTATTAATACAGAAAATAGTTGTATTGCTAGAGATATTGTTACAATAGGAAATAGATGTTTGTTTGGTTATAATGTTCACTTTGGTTTAAGAACTGGTATAACACTTGCAGATGTATTTAGTATTTACACCTATGAGGATGGGCACTTTAATATAGAATCGCTTCAACCTTTAGAAGACGAAATTTTTATTAACGACTTTACCAATCTTTATAAATATTATAGAAATACGGTATTTTCAAAATTCGCTATTGTTGGTAATTATCTGCATATGGTGTTTCAGTTAAGTGAAAGTCCAACAGATATAAAAACCTTTAAATGGCTTATTAACGATGGAACTCTTCAGTATGTAGATAACCGAAGTGAGCACGAGTTTAAATTCCCTAATCAACATGAGTTTAATTGGCAAACACCAACAAGAGACCATCATGTGTATGGTGAGCATCCACATGTTTCAATTTTAGACAAGGTTTTTGTAGAAACTATTGGAGGTGATTTAACCATTAAAATAGAAGATAATACAGATGATGGGAAAGGGATTTACAGCGAACCAGTAGCATTGGTAGATCAAACTTTAGATGATGGTCAATACAGATATGCAGATTTAGGTAACCTAATTGCATTAGAAATAAAACCATTTCAAGAAGAACCACGTTATTTTGTGTACAATCACAAAATACAAGATGTTAAAAAAATAGACAGTATTGCTGATGCCTGTGTATTGTTACCAGACGATCATGGTATTATTTTTTCCGATGGTTATTATCTACAATCTGGAGATTATAAAATTTTTGATAATGGCATATCAGAAGTAAAATTTAAAAAGAAAGTAAGCTCACCTAATGGTGAAGATTTTCTTTATGTGTTTTACGAAAGCCAAAAAGGGTTGTACATTCTTATGTCGTACAACGTTATAGAGCAAGAGGTGAAAACGCCTATTGTTTGTAACGGTTATACCATATTAAGTGGTGGTGAATTATGCTATTTTAAAACCGAAGACGAGCAAACGAAACACCATGTTATTCAGATTTGGCAAACACCATTTATTAAAGGAAATGTAATTCCATCTGAACATACAGATACTTTATTATACAAAATAGGAAACAAGGATATTGTAAAAGCCATGGCAGAAAGCCAAGGATTAATTACACTTTTAAACAAAGAAGATAGTTACGATGGTTTGTACGATGATATTGCAAAGTTTTCTAATGATATTTTAAACAGTTATTACTGGATAAACGAACCAGAAACATTTCTGTTAAACGAACCGTTAAAAGCCATTAATGATGCTGCCAATACAGCCATAGATGAGTTTGAAAAAGTTGTACAGTTAAGAAAAACAGCAGCCAATACAACTAAAGAGACTCAAGAAAAAGCAGATGCAATTTTTGGTAAAATAAAAAGCAGTTCGTTTAAATCTATTGAAGATTTTGTTTTGGTGTTATCGCAACTAAGAACACTTAGAGGAGAAGTTA
The DNA here is from genome assembly GCF_025210595.1 of Winogradskyella sp. GTDB lineage: Bacteria > Bacteroidota > Bacteroidia > Flavobacteriales > Flavobacteriaceae > Winogradskyella. The sequence continues at coordinate 18,545 of NZ_JAOARH010000023.1, read as the reverse complement.
TTGGACTTAATGATATCCGTTATATTGATTCTAGTTTTATAACGACTTTAGAAGAAGAGATTGTTGATAAAACAGATAAAATTTCTGAACGTTGTGTGCAATTTTTGCTTAACGATAAGGCACTACAGCCTTATCATAAGCGAGTTGACGAAAAACAAACCGAACTAGGGAATATTAGTAAGGTTATTAATGCTAAAGCCTTAGAAACAGAGGTTAATCAGATTGCTGCAGACTTAGAAATGCTCATTGATATTGTTTCTAATTTAAATATAGAAGATGCTTCGCATACCACACAAATCATTGATAATATTTCTCTCATTTTTGCTACTATAAATCAGCTAAAAGCAGGTTTAAAAAATAAAATAAAATCACTAGGTAAAACGGAAGCTTCGGCAGAGTTTACTGCTCAATTGAAATTGGTAGATCAAAGTATTATCAATTATTTAGATATTGCTACTACACCTGAAAAAACCGACGAGCTTTTAAACAAAGTGTCTGTTCAATTAGAAGATTTAGAAGGAAGATTTGCAGATTTTGAAACTTTTATTGCTCAGATTATTGAAAAAAGAGAAGAGGTTTACAATGCTTTTGAAGCTCGTAAAAATGGTCTGGTCGAAGCACGTAACAAAAAAGCAATCACTTTAGAATCTGCTGCTAAACGTATTTTAAAAGGGGTATCTAAAAAGGCAATGAGCTTTAAAACTTCAGCTGAAATTAATGGGTATTTTGCGTCAGATATAATGATTAATAAGCTGAGGGATATTATTGACAGTTTACAAGAATTAGAAGATCCTGGTAAAGCAGAAGCTATTGAAACAGCTTTAAAAGTGGCTAAAGAAGATGCTTTAAGAAAACTAAAAGACACTCAAGATTTATACGAAGATGGTGAAACAGTTATAAAACTGGGTAAGCATAAATTTGGTGTTAACAAGCAAGTTTTAGACCTCACTATTGTTTATAAAGATGATACATTAAAATATCATTTAACAGGAACTGATTTTTACCAATCTATAACAGATAAAACTTTAATTAACTCACAAAAGTACTGGAATCAAGAGTTAATTTCAGAAAACAATGAGGTCTATCGCTCTGCATATTTAGCATTTAAATTATTTACAAGAACTGCTGATGTTTCAACCTTAAATAACGACGAATTAACAGAAATTGTTAAGATAGAAAGTAGTAAGCAATATGCTGAAGGTTACGTTAAAGGTGTTCATGATGAAGATGCATTAAAAATTTTAAAAACCTTAATAACTAAGCATAGAGATTTAGGCTTATTACGATTTGACCCTAAAGTTAGGGCTTTTGGTCAATTTTTTTGGAATGCTTTAGATGAAAACACTAAATCAGATTGGAATAAAAAAATAAAAGCATCAGGTGAAGTTTTAGATACGTTTCCAGAAAGTAAAACTTATGCTACAGTTATAAATAGCTTAGCACAAACTATAAAGACATCAGAGCTATATAATCTTGTAGATGTTAATAATGAGGAAGGAAAAGTAGCATCTTATATATTTGAAGAGCTAAAGCATAATAATAATTTTTGTGTTAGTAAAACAGCAAAAGAGATACATGATAAATTCATAAAAGCGTTAGAGCATAAAAATGCTTTAAACAGTTTTAGAGCAGGTATTAATTCAGCACTTGGAGATTCAAAAATAACAAGTAATGCTTTAGAATTGGCGGTACAATGGGTAAGTGCTTTTGTCAACTTTGAAAATGCTAATTACAACTCATATATCTATGAGGTTGTAGCACTTGTGTTATTTAAATTTGAAGCACAATCAGATGTTATTCAAATTAGTCCAGATGAAACAATTTCAGATTTAAAAGGCAGTCACCCTACAATTCACGAGGGTAATTTTGAGTTTAATTATCATGAATTTATAGAACAACTTGATGAATTTTATAATGAGGAAGTGCCTGCATTTTATGCTTATAGAGATGCTAAGCATCAGGTTACTGAAAGTTTAAAATCACAATTAAAACTCGAAACATTTAAGCCTAGAGTATTGTCATCTTTTGTAAGAAACAAGCTTATAGATAAAGTATATTTGCCATTATTTGGAGATAACCTATCTAAACAATTAGGTACTGTTGGAGATAACAAACGTACTGATAGAATGGGTATGTTATTATTGGTATCTCCTCCAGGTTATGGTAAAACCACCTTAATGGAATACTTAGCCAACCGTTTGGGCCTTATTTTTATGAAAATTAATGGACCAGCAATTGGTCATGAAGTGACTTCTGTAGACCCATTAACAGCTAACAATTCTGCTGCACGCGAAGAATTAAATAAGCTCAACCTTGCTTTTGAAATGGGAAATAATGTAATGTTGTATTTGGATGATATACAACATTGTAATCCTGAATTTTTACAAAAATTTATTTCACTTGCAGATGGTACCCGAAAAATTGAAGGTGTCTATAATGGTGAACCTCGGACTTATGATTTTAGAAGCAAGCGTTTTTGTGTAATAATGGCTGGGAACCCTTACACAGAAAGTGGAGAGAAATTTCAAATTCCAGATATGTTAGCTAATAGAGCTGATATCTATAATTTAGGTGATATTATTGGTGATACTGCAGATTTGTTTAAACTGAGTTTAATTGAAAATGCCTTAACCTCAAATCCTATTTTACATCAATTAAGTAGTAAATCTTTTGATGATATATATCAGCTCATTGAAGCTGTAGAATCTGGAAATACAGAAGGTTTAGCCCTAAAAGGCAATCATACCAAACAAGATGTACAAGAATATTTAGCAGTTTTAGATAAAGTGATAACTATAAGGAACACAGTTTTAAAGGTTAATGAAACTTATATAAAATCTGCAGCTATGGATGATAGTTATCGTACAGAACCATCGTTTAAGCTTCAAGGTTCATATAGAGATATGAATAAACTTGTAGCTAAGGTTGTGCCAATTATGAATAACAAAGAATTAGAAACACTTTTATTGTCGCATTACGAAAGCGAATCACAAACCCTTACTAGTGCTGCCGAAGCTAACTTGTTAAAGTATAAAGAACTTACCAAAACAATTAGTAATACAGATCTTCAACGTTGGCAAACGATTAAAGAAACCTTTGTAAAGAATAATAAACTTAAAGGTTTTGGTAATAAAAATGAAATGGCTCAGGTACTTGGACAAATGATGCAGTTTAGTGAACACTTAGAAGGTATTAAAGAGGCTTTAAAACAAGGACTAAAAGAATAGTTGAGGATAAAGAAATAGAATAGTTATTTCAATTTATAAAAAAGAAAGAAGCTCAAAAACAAAAAATATCAAAATAGTTGTTGAATAAAAAATTGAGTTTGAGCTTCTTTGAAATATGTGTAAATAGATTATATAAAGCTATTTAAGATTTGGTGTAATAATCTATAGCTTTATCTTAATTGATAATCAATTTCTTAGATACCGTTTGTTTGATATTACTAAGTTGAAGCATATAAATCCCTTTTTGTAATTGAGATACGTCTATACTTTTATTAAGATTTTGTTTTATTGATAGCACACGTTTACCATCAGTACTAAAAATAGTAATAAGAAAAGGTTCTGTGCTTTGTGAAAGACTGAAGCTAAATTGTACTTTACCATTAGTTACTGGGTTAGGGTAGAGCGTTAATGAATCTATAGTGTTAAATGTTGTTGTATTTAGTTGATTTTGAGTATTGTTGTATACTTTAGAAATGGCATCACCTGAAGAGCCTAAGCCTGTAATTACAAGGTCTAAATCACCATCGTTATCAAAATCGCTCCAATCGGTAGAACTTATATATGTGCCACTGACTAGGTTACTAGTAGTTTCATCTTTAGTAAAATTACCATTAGTGTTTTTATAGAACACAGCATGAGGTGTGGTATTTGAATCAGCACCTGTTAAGAAAATATCATAATCTCCATCATTGTCATAGTCTACAAAATCTGCAGCTCCCCAATATAAAGCCATTAAGTTTGGTTGTGAGTTTAAACTAAAATTACCGTTACCGTCATTATCGTACAAAGCAGAAAATGGTGTGTAAGAAGTATCAAAACCAGATACAACAAGATCTAAGTCACCATCATTGTCGTAGTCAATAGCATTAGTAGCTGAAAAATAGATACCCATTATATTTGCATTTTCATTTTCGGTAAATGTGGCATTACCATCGTTTAAATATAGCTTAGTATCTGGATTGTAACTGTTATTAAAGCCTGTTATTAAGACATCATTATTGCCATCATTATTAGCATCAAAAACTAATATGTCTCCAAAAGAATTGCCAAATAAAGAAGAAGCACGCTCGTTAAATACACCTTCGTTATCTTGCATATATACTTTAGCTATATAGTCTGAGTCATTTGGTGAAACTCCGGTAATAATAATATCACTTAAATTATCGTTGTTAAGATCTGCTATTGCCATATTACCAGTTGATGTAGCGTCTATTGGTAATATTTGTTCTGAAAAACTACCATCATTATTGTTAAGCAATAGTCTTACTTCTTCGTTATCGTTGGCATTATAACCATTAATAATGATATCTATATAGCCATCATTATTATAGTCTAATTGTTCTATATTGGCATGGGCATATGCTTCAATACTGTTAGATAATAAACCTAAGTTGTTGTTTTGATATGAATATATGCCTGAAAAATTATCATAATTTGTATCGTAACCAGCAATAAATAATTCCTTTTTGGCATTATTATCTGTATTGATCCAAGTGGCTTCACCATAAATGATGCCTGTGAGGTTAATATCTGTATTTTCATCAAATTGTTGTGTCCACACAGATTGAAAAGTAAATAGAACGAGTAATAATTGTATTGTTGCTCTCATTATTATTTAGTCTAAATTAAAATAATTGATTTATGCCTAAAAAAACCACCTCAATTTGAGGTGGGATTTTAGGTGTATGTTTGATAGTGTTTTTTTAGTTACTTTCTTCTAATAATTCATATTGAAATTGAGGATACCCTCTTACACCTTCAGCATTAGTAAGTGCTAGGAATTGTAACTTGTAGTAGTTGCCATTAGCATCATTAACTACATAGAAAATATCATCTTTTAATGAAGGTGAAGTACCTGGGCCACCACCATTTCTCCAGCTACTACCAATGCTTCTTTGATCGGTTGTAAAATCCGCTTCAATAACATCAGCTATTGTAAATTCCTCATAAGTAATGCTTTCAGTTGCTTCGTCTATCATATAAGCTTTAGCATCAGTTTTAATATTGTTCAATATATAATCTGCATAAGCATAAGCTCCGTAACTAGTTCCTCCAAAAACAGCTTCGTTAGTAAATATAGTGTAGCATAAATCCCATTGGTCTTTTTGTGGCTCAACGTTAACTATAGATTCTGTATTAAAGCTAAAGAAAGTAAAGTTGTAATCGTTGTTTTTAGAAATTGTTACACTTTCAAAAGTAGTGTCATCTAAATCGGCATACTGAAGGGTGTAATCGTTACCATTTTTTAATATTCTAATTTTTTTCCAGCCTCTTGCTTCTCCTTTATAGTTAGATGAACCAGTATCTGGTTCTTCAGTTCCTACTTCGTAACCTAAGTTAAGTAAATACACTTTATTGCTTGCATCTGTTGCAGATATAGTAGCAATAGCAGTTCCTGAAAGACTTCCGTTTGGCGCATCTACATATGCCATATTCGCTGGATTAAAGTTACCAACTTCTGCTTGTGGTTGAATACTTTGTACTTCGGTATTAGAAGATGATACAGCATTGATGTCTGTCGCCGATAATTCGGCAGCCATCATTAAAATAGATCCATTAATAACCACTCTGTCTTGAGCCGAACTAAATCCTAAATCCCAAGATGTTCTGTTAATAGTTGTTGTTGTATTTGTACTTAAGTCAATAAAGACTTGATTTCCCATATTGGCGCCGCCAAGATCTGGTGCTACCGTAGCGCCATCAATTGTAATTACTTGAGGCTCTTGTGGTCCATCATCGTCACTGCTACAACTTGTTATAAAAAGTAAGCCAATTAGTGCTAATAAGGTTAAAAAATTGTGTTTCATGGTTTAAATTAAAAATTAAGTTTATATAAAAGTTTTAAATAAAATGAGCGTCCGTAGCCCAAAAGTCTAGAGTTAGCATTGCTACTATGCGCACCATTACTAGATAGAAAATCTGAGTCAACACGAGTTACGTCTAATAAATTTCGAGCGCCAAGTGTGGCTTCTAAGCTATTGTTTAAAAATGATTGTCTTAACGATGCATCCATCCAAGCATAGGCGTCAATAGTTTCTATAGAAAAAGTTGAGTTACCATTGTCATCATTGCCGGTTACTCTATAGTTCTGTTCTTCACCATTGTAATTTAATACCATAGATAACATGGTGTTCCATTTAGGAATTCTATAACTTAAACTAGAGTTAAGTTGAAATTGAAATAGATGCTTATCATTAGCATTGACTTGGTTTTCTAATGTTCTTGAAATACCAAATAATGTAGCACCTAGAGAGGCGTTCCAATTCCTATACTTTATAGAATTATTAGATGTAAGACCTAAGAAATTATATTTATTAATGTTAATATATTTAAATTGTAGTGGTAGTGTGCTTACGGTAGCTAATTCTATGCGGTCTCTTAAGTCTATATAGGTAAACTTTAAGTTGTTTTCTAATTTTAATTTACCATCGTTAAGCCAGCTTTTCTTTTTTAAACTTAAAAAAGCGGTTAAACCTTCTTCTGGATTTAAGTTTTCGTTACCTCTTACATCGTGATTAGCATCTACAAAATAGTAGTATAACTCAGTAAAATCTGGAACTCTATACGAGGTGCCAATATTTACTCTAAGTTCATAACCTCTATTGAATAGTTGTCTTGCCGTTAGCTCATATACTGACTTAAAATCAAATTGAGAGTTATGTAATATGCGTATGCCAGGCCTTAGTTTTAGTTTTTCGTTTAAGCGTATTTCAGCAGAAGTAAAAGTAGCGATATCTCTAATGTTACGTCGTTTTGGGTTGAGGTTGGTTTCTCCTGCAGCCTCACGGTCAAAGCCTTCTTGATAAGTAAATTCATAACCAGCTTGAGCGTTAAATCTTTCACCTCTAAATAAGTTGCTAAGCGTACCTTTAGAGAAAAAGACTTTACTAGATTGGTTTGTCTCATCTATCTCTGCTGTTCTTTCTTGTGTAAGAATAAAATAATTAAACTCGTTTAAGTTACGTTTTTGTTCTTGATATGATAATGATACATTATAGCGAATGCCAGAGTTAAACACACCGTTACCATTTAAATGATTAAATAAACGATTGGTTGTGTAAATACGGTCTGTAGCTGAAGGGTTGATTGTCGATGTCTGTGTATTTACATTGGTTCTTACAGTAGCGTTATAAAAGTTTATGGTTTCATTGTAATACTCAAACTTGTAAAAAAATTGATGATTGTTGATCTTATAGTTAACTAAAGCGTTTGTGGTAAGTTGTTCTTTTGGTAACCATTCGTAACCTCTTAAACCATCAGTTTCAATATAATCTCTACCTTGTCGATTATTAAAAAAACCAGCAAAATCATTCCGAGTTATACCAGCGCTAGCATACCATTTTTCATTAAAGTTGTGAGATATTGTTAAACCCTGTATGTGCCTTCCTTTGTCAAACCATTCATACTCATCACTTACGGTTTCTTCCTGTATAGTGGTATTTATTCGCCACTTATGATCCGAAGACTTTTTTGTAATAATATTGAGTACTCCAGACATAGCATCAGATCCATATTGTACAGCCATAGAACCTTCAACAATTTCAATGCGCTCAATATCGTCCAAGTTAATTTGCGTAAGGTCTATATTACTACCTACACCATTATCACTAACAATAGGGATGTTATCTATAAGTATATTAAAGTAACGCGCGTCTAAACCAAAAAAGGAAACTCTAGAGCGACCTGTTTCTCCATTAGGTATGATATTGAGGTTTAAGTTAAAGTTCAATAAATCAGCCACATTTACAGCTGCTATTTGCTGTATTTGTTCTTTGTTTATCACTCTAACATTATATACTGACTTCTTTATAGACTGAGGATTGTACTGTCCTGTAACAACAACTTCATCAAGCTTTTCAAGCTTAGTGCTATCTTTCTTTTTCTCTTGTGCATAAATTGAGAAATTCAAAAAAATTAAAAAATAAATGCAACAATTATTTTTATTTAGACTCATTCTTGATTATTTTCGCCGCAAATATATAAGTTATTTTAAATCAGTCTAAATAATAATAACAATTTTTTTAAAACATTTTAATCAATAGGATATGAAAAGACTAATAATGCTAGCGAGTTTAATTTTAGTAGTGACAACCACTGTGCAAGCACAAAAAAAGAAAAAGCAAGATAGAAAAGCTATAAAAGAAATGTGTGGTTGTTATGAAGTTACTTTCAATTTTGTAGAAACTTTCTCTTTTAGTGAAGATTCATTATACAAACCATCAAAAACAAAAATAGCAAAAGCTTTAGAGTGGGCGCAATTAGTAGAAGATGAAAAAAACAAAATTTCTATTCAACACTTATTGCAAGTAGGTAAACCAGATAGTCCACATATTGTAAAGCATTGGCGACAAGATTGGTTATATGAAAATACAGATTTTTATATGTTTAATGGAGATAACCAATGGTTGTTTGAGGAGAAAACTAATAATCAAGTTAAAGGTCAATGGACCCAAAAAGTATATCAGGTAGATGACAGTCCACGTTACGAAGGAAGCGGAACTTGGGTACATGTAGATGGTAAAAGTTTTTGGGAAAATATAACACCAGCTCCTTTACCTAGAAGAGAATATACTCAACGTAGCGATTATAATGTAACAATAAGAGGTAATCGTCATGAAATTACAGATTACGGTTGGTTGCATGACCAAGATAATACTAAAGTAGTTAGAGAAGAAGGAAAAGAAGATGTCGTTATAGCTAATGAGAAAGGTTATAACACTTATGTAAAAGTAGAAGATAGTCGTTGCCAAGCAGCAAAAGATTGGTGGAACAACAACTATGATAAATGGGCTGTGATAAGAGCAAAGTGGAATGATGTTTATGATCGTAATAAAAACTTAAACCTTAAAGAGAAAGTAGATAACAAAGTATTGTATAAACATCTTTTTGATGAAGAAATGACTGCTAAAGAAGAAATAGAAAAAGTCATTGAATCATTTGTGAAATAAGCACTATGAAAACGTACTTTTTTAAGATAATAGCATTGCTATTTTGTTTTACGACATCTGTTTTTGCTCAAGAATCTAATATATTTCATGACAGAAGTTTTTGGAAACAAAACCCATCAATAGATATTATAAAAAAGCATATTAAAGAAGGTCATAATGCAACTACTTTAAATAGAAATGCATTTGATGCTGTGTCTTGGGCACTTATAGAAAAAGTAGATAATGAAATAGTTAAATACTTATTGTCTATAAAAGGTAATGACGTAAACAAACTTACTCATGATGGTAGAACATATATTTTCTGGGCTGCTTATAAAGACAACTTAGAAATGATGGAGTATTTGGTTGGTAAAGGTGCAAAAACAGATATTATAGATAGTCATGGCTATTCAGTTTTAAACTTTGCAGCAGTTACTGGGCAAACTAATACAAAACTTTATGATTTTTTAATAAGGCATGGAGCAAATCCTATTACAGAAAAAAATCATGATGGTGCCAACGCCTTATTATTGGTGGCTCCTTTCCTAAAGGACGAGAATCTAGTTAGTTATTTAGTGTCTTTTGAAGTAGATTTGAAAAGCACCGATAATAATGGCAACGGCATCTTTAGTTATGCTGCTAAAGGCGGAAACATTAAAATATTAGATTGGCTCATTGAGCAAGGTGTGCCTTACAAAAATCTAAATAAAAAAGGCGGAAACGCCATAATGTTGGCTAGCCAAGGTACAAGAAGAAAGAAAAACACACTTAGTACTTATGAATATTTAGAGCGTAAAGGGTTAACGGTTAATATTATTGGAGATGAAGGTAGAAATCCATTGCACTCTATTGCTTATGATGTAGAAGACCTAAATATCTTTAAGTTTTTCTTAAAAAAGGGTGTTGATATTAACAAACAAGATGAAAATGGACGCTCTCCATTTATGAATGCAGCTTATTATAATAATATAGAAGTTGTAGAGTTCTTATCTTCTTATGTGAAAGACTTTAATACAAAAGATAAAGATGATCGTACAGCCTTATCAATGGCAGTTAGTAGAAATAGTATAGAGGTTGTAAAGTTTTTAATTGAGAAAGGAGCTAAAGTTAACCTTGTAGACAAAGAAGGTAATTCTTTAATGTATTATTTGCTAAATACTTTCAAAGCTAAAAATCCTGAAGCATTTAAAACTAAATTAGAAATACTTACAAAGGCAGGTTTAGATGTAACTAAAACACAAGGAAAAGGAAAGACATTGTTACATCTGGCCATTGAAAAAAATAATCTACAACTATTAAAAAGAGTTAGTGAGTTTAAGATAGATGTTAATGCAAAAAATAAAGATGGATTAACACCATTACACCTTGCAGCCATGAAATCTAAAAACGAAGAAATGTTAAAGTATTTAATTTCAATTGGAGCAGACAAAGCTATTAAAACTGATTTTGAAGAAACAGTTTATGATTTAGCCAAAGAGAATGAATTGCTTCAAAAGCATAAAATAGATATCAATTTTTTAAAGTAACATGAAATAAGTCATAACATTTAAGTTAACACAACCTAAAATGTTAATTGACGAATTGTGCTTACCAAGCTTAAAACAATATATAATAACAGATGAAAAAGAAAAAAATAATTAAAATAGCACCTTTACTACTATTAATAGCGTTTCTATTATTTGGGTTTACTGTTAAAGAAACATCAACAGCTTATAAATGTATGATTCAGATGACTAATTATACAGGTGAAGGTGCTTATATAGCTATTTCTTTAATAAATCCAGAAGGAGAATATGAGAAAACATTACATGTACAAGGAGATGATGAAGAGTGGTATTTTGATATAACCCAATGGTGGAAATTTCAAGGAAAAGTACGTGCAGATATAGACGCTATAACCGGAGCAACCATAAGTGGTGGTGAACGTACTATTAGTGTTATTGAAATTGAAGATGATAAAATAGATAAAGGCTACAAAATAAGATTTGAAACTGCTGTAGAAGATCAAGACTATTATGTAGATGATGTAGAATTTGAATTAACTTCAAATTCTGTAAAAAGTAAGGTGGAAGGCAAAGGGTTTATTCGTTACGTAAGATTAATGCCTCAATAATTAGGAATTTTTATGACAATTTCTATATGGAGATACAGTCATTTATTTTTGGCTGTATTTTCAGCTATATTCATTTTTATTACAACAATTACTGGCATTGTTTTAGCTTTTGAACCAGTTTCTAACAAAATGCAACCTTATGCTGTTAGTAATGCTAATGAGTTATCAATTGCAAAAACTTTGCAAACTTTACTAAATGAATATGATGAAGTTTTAACAATTCATATAGATAAGAACAGCTTTGTTGAAGCATCAGTCATAACAAAACAAGGAAAAAACGAAACTTTTTATATTAATCCTTTTACTGGTAAAAAAATAGGAGATCTTATAAAGAAGAAGCCAGTTTTTGAATTTGCTACCAACCTTCATCGTTCTTTATTTTTGAAATCAACAGGTCGTTTTTTAGTGGGCTTGTTTTCTTTTTTCTTGTTTTTAATAACGATTACTGGAATAAAGCTTGTGTTAAAACGACAAGGTGGCTTTAAACGATTTTTTAGTAAAGTTATTAAAGAAGATTTTGAGCAATATTACCACGTGCTTTTGGGTAGATATGCATTAATACCTATTGCGATAATAACACTTACAGGCATTTATTTATCATTAGAAAAATTCGATTTATTACCATCAGATAAATTAATTCATACAGTATTAGACTATAATTCAAATTCTAAAGCCATAAAAATTCAAGATTTTGAGATATTCAAATCTACCTCTTTAGATCAACTGAAAACCCTTGAGTTTCCTTTTTCTGAAGATGAAGAAGATTATTTCATCTTAAATTTAAGTAACAAAGAATTATATATAAATCAGTATACAGGAAATATTGTTAGCATAGGTGAAAAACCTTTAGTAGCACTAGTGTCTAATGCAAGTATGATATTACATACAGGGCAAGGAACAATAATTTGGGCATTAATACTCTTAGTAAGTTGTTTTGCAATTTTGTTTTTTATGTATTCTGGTTTCACTATAACCCTTAAACGTAAAAAGGATACTACAAAAATTAAGAACAAATATCATAAGGATGAGGTGGATTATGTAATTTTAATAGGCTCAGAAACTGGACATAGCCAACGTTTTGCAAAACAGTTTTTTGAAGCTTTTTGTGCAGAAAATTATACAGTTTATATAGATCAACTTAATAATTACTCAACCTACAAACAAGTAAAGCATCTTATTGTTTTTACATCAACTTATGGAGAAGGTGAAGCACCAAGTAATGCAATAAAATTCGAAAAGTTGTTAGAAAGCGTTAAACAAGAGCAGCAAATAAAATATTCTGTTGTTGGTTTTGGTTCTTTAATGTATCCAGACTTTTGTAAATATGCGATTTTAGTAGATGCTTTGCTAGAAAAGCATCCACAATTTGTACGTAATTTACCTTTAATCAAAATTAATAATCAATCGTTTGATGCTTTTAAGAGTTGGGTAAAACAATGGAATGATTGTATAGGGCAAGATTTAAAAATACAATTAACAAAACCTGTTGTTAATAGAAAAAGGCTCAAAGATTTTAAGGTTGTTTATAATTCTGGATGTAATAGTGATGATACATTTTTACTTCAGTTAAAACTTTCTAAAAAGCTAAAATTTCAATCAGGTGATTTATTAGCATTCTATCCAGAAGAAGATAATATAGAACGATTGTATTCCGTCGGAAAAATAGATAACACTATTCTTTTAAGTGTTAAAAGGCATGAGTTAGGTGTTTGCTCAAAGCAATTAAGCATTCTAGAGCAAAATAGTATGATTAAAGCCAATATAAAAAGAAACATAGATTTTCATTTTCCAGATTATGCCGAAGAAGTCATTATGATAGCTAATGGTACAGGCATAGCTCCTTTTTTAGGGATGATAAATGAAAACACAATTGATATAAAAACCCATCTGTTTTGGGGAGGTAGAACACAAGAGTCCTTTCAGTTATATTCAGAGCTTATAGATAAAGCGTTGAAAGCAGAATACTTAAATAGTTTTCATATGGCGTATTCACAAGAACAAGAGCATAAAGTATATGTGCAAGATTTGTTGAAAGAAGAGCAAGATATGGTATGTAACGTACTTAACAAAGAAGGTGTGATAATGATTTGCGGTTCTGTTGCGATGCAAAATGGTGTTTTAGATATTTTAGATACAATAACAAAAGCAAAATTAAAGCAACCATTAAGTGTGTTTGAAAATAATGAACAAATAAAAACAGATTGTTATTAAAAACAATAAATATATATGTGTAAGAGAATAAAAATATTATCTAGGGTTAAGAGTGGCGAGTTGTCTTATTGTAAAAATTGCGGATCGTTTCATCTCGTTTTTAATAACCTGTTTTTTGCTTTAGATCGTAAAGAATTAAAACGATTCAAATCTTACATAGATGATTTAGAAATAGAATATTGGGAGAATAAGTACGATAGCTCAGAGCTAAGGCGCAAGATTCCATTACCAACAACCCAAGATAATTTGGTTATAATGTTTAATAGACAAGAGATTGTTGAGCTGAAAACGATGTTAAATTTTTCAATGAATTCTAACGCAGAAATAATGCCTATTATTAATGTAGATGATATAGATTATAAGCTTCAAGCTAACTAGTATAAACATTTGCACACCATTCTAAAACTTTATTTGAAATTAATCTAAATAAACTTTGCGTAATTACAATTGAATACTATTTTTGTATCAAATTATTTATAACAAGTCTTAATAAGAATAAAATGAAGAAATTAGCATTAAGTTTATTAGTAGTTGGAGCTTTATTTACATCATGCTCTAGCGATGATGATAACGGTTCTGATAATAATTCAGTTACAGCACCAGCAACTTATCAGTTTATGAGAAGTAGTCAAACCTCAGTAAGTTATGGTGGTCAAACTACAAGAATTGAAATGGGACAAGAGTTTATTACTGCTTTAAAGGATAATACTAAAACAGAAGCAGTTTTAGACGGTATGTTTACAAATACTGGAGATCATTTTTCAACATCAGAATTAAATTCTTCAAGTAAAAATATTAGAAGTAAAACGGCTGCATCTTCAGATTATTTTTCTGCTAACACTACAGATGCAAATGCAATTAAAGCAGAGTTTGATGGTTGGATTAGTGCTCAAGTAAATGAAGTTTTTCCAAATTGGAACGTTGATGCGGTAGCAGGAACTGCTGGTAAAATCCAAGAAAGTGGTGGTGGATCTACAAGATATGTTAACAGTAAAGGTTTAGAGTTAAATCAAGCTGTTAACAAAGGTTTGATAGGCGCTTTAATGGCAGATCAAATATTAAATAACTATTTGAGTACATCAGTACTAGATGCTGGTTCTAACAGAGCAAATAATGACAATGATGTATTAGTAGAAGGTAAGAATTATACTAATATGGAGCATAAATGGGATGAGGCTTTTGGTTATTTATACGGAACAGACGATGCTTTAGCACCACAATTAGGAGCAGACAGCTTCTTAAATAAGTATTTAGCTAGAGTAAATAATGACCCTGATTTTTCAGATACAGCTCAAGATATTTACGATGCATTCAAATTAGGTCGTGCTGCAATTGTTGCTAAAAATTATACAGTTAGAGATGAGCAAGCAAACATTATTAGAAGAGAAATTTCTAAGGTAATAGCAGTTAGAGCTGTATATTATTTACAAGCTGGTAAAGATGCTTTAACTAGTGATAATCCAGATTACGGAACCGCTTTTCATGATTTGTCTGAAGGTTTTGGATTTGTGTATAGCTTACAGTTTACACGTCAACCAAACTCAAATGAACCTTATTACACAAAATCTGAGGTAGATAATTTTATAACTCAATTAATGGCTGGAAATGGTTTTTGGGATGTAACTGTTGCGACATTAGATCTTATGTCTTCAGATATAGCAGATACTTTTGGGTTTACAGTAGAAGAAGCTTCTAACTAATTTTAAAGTTTTAATATTTAATTGATTTTAAGTTTAAAAAGTGATTACTTTTGTAATCACTTTTATTTAATTTAGACTAAATCAATAAACGCTTGTTTTTGTAAGCATTGAAATGTATATGATGAAGAAATTTATTATTTTATTATTAACCTTAGGCCTTATAAGCTGTGGCTCTTCAGACGATTCTAATAATAACGGAGGAGATGGCTTTAATAGAGGAGCTTTATTGTCGAACATCGCAGATAGTTATATCATTCCTGCATTACAAGACCTAGATGCAAAATTGAGTGCCATGAACACTGCAAAAAACAATTTTGTTAATGATAAAACTCAAGCCAATTTAGACGCTCTCAGTATAGCTTGGTTAGAAGCTTATAAGACATGGCAACATGTAGAAATGTTTGATATTGGGCAAGCAGAAGCTTTAAACAAGTATTTGTATTTTATGAATATTTATCCAACAAATATTACAGATATAAACAATGTTGTAGCTTCTGGAAATTATGATTTAACTATGGCAAGTTTGCACGATGCTCAAGGATTTCCTGCCATAGATTACTTAATACACTCTGATGGTTCATTAGAGCGTTTTACAACAGATGTAAATGCAACTGCTTATGAAAGTTTTTTAACAGCATTAGTAGATAGAATGCAAAACTTAACTACGCAAGTTTTAAATGATTGGCAAAACTCATATAGAGATGCTTTTGTTGCTAATACATCAAGCAGTAGTACAGGTTCGTTAGATAAGATGGTTAATGATTTTATTTTCTTTTATGAAAAAGGATTTAGAACCAATAAAATTGGTATTCCAGCAGGATCTTTTTCTGGAAGCCCAGCTGCTGAAAAAGTAGAAGCATTTTATAAAAAAGATGTATCTAAAACTTTAGCTATAGAAGCACTAACAGCTATTGAAGATGTGTTTGAAGGTAAAGCATATAATGGTAGTTCTACAGGTGAAAGCTTTAAAACCTATTTAGCATTTTTAGATGAAAATGAAATTGTAACTTCTATAGAAGAAAAGTTTAACAATGCACGTACAACACTAAACAATTTGCCAGACAACTTCTATCAGCAAGTCTTAGATGATAATACGACAATGACAGGAGCTTTTGATGTAATACAAACAGCAGTGCCTATCTTAAAAGTAGATATGGCGTCTGCAATGGATGTATCTATTGATTATGTTGATGCTGATGGTGATTAATAATTAAAAATACAATAATATTTGAGGTTGCTTTTGGGCAGCCTCTTTTTGTATTCTTTCATGAAACAGTTACTAAACACATATTTAAAAAAAGAAGCACCAGCAGAACCATTAGCTATTTTTAGAATAGGTTTTGGGCTTATGATGTTTGCAGGCATGATAAGGTTTTGGTATCATGGATGGATAGAAACCTTATACATTCAGCCCAAGTTTCATTTTATGTTTTATGGGTTTGAATGGGTTAAAGTACCAGGAAATTACACCTACTTACTTTTTATAATTTGTGGACTTTCTGCCTTAATGGTAGCTTTAGGTTTAAAGTATCGCTTGGCTATTATTGCCTTCTTTTTAAGCTTTACTTACATTGAATTAATGGATAAAACCACCTATTTAAACCATTATTACTTTATTAGTTTGGTTGGTTTTATCATGATGTTTTTACCAGCAAATGCTACTTTTTCTATTGATAATTTAATCCGCAAGAAGACCTACAAAACAATTCCGCAATGGGCAACAGATAGTATTAAACTAATGTTGAGTATTGTGTACTTCTATGCAGGATTAGCTAAACTAAATTCTGATTGGTTATTTAAAGCACAACCTTTAAAAATTTGGCTAACTTCAAAATACGATTTGCCACTTATAGGAGAAACTATTATGCATAAAGAATGGTTTCATTATGCGATGAGTTGGAGTGGTGCCATTTACGATTTAGCAATCCCATTTTTGTTACTGTATAAACGTACACGTTTATTAGCGTTTGCTATGGTAGTCTTTTTCCATGTTTTTACAAGAATTTTATTCCCAATAGGTATGTTCCCATTTATTATGATTATTGGCACATTAATTTTCTTTGACGCATCATTACATAAGCGAATAATTGCTATTATAAAAACTGTAATAAGACCTATTCGCTTTAAGTTCAAACAAACTATTGAAGTTGTAGAACGTTATACTTTGTCAGAATTTAGACAGAACATTATAACCAAAATCCTTATCGTGTTTTTTGTACTTCAAATTCTTATGCCTTGGAGATATTTAGTATATCCAGGAGAATTATTTTGGACCGAAGAAGGGTTTCGTTTTTCTTGGCGAGTAATGCTTATGGAAAAAGCAGGTTATGCCAATTTTAAAATTGTAGATAGTAAAACAGGAAAATTCTTTTATGTAGATAATACCGATTTTTTAACACCTTTTCAGGAAAAACAAATGAGTTTTCAACCAGATTTTATTGTAGAATATGCACATTATTTGGGCGATCATTTCAAAAATCAAGGCCATAAAAATATTCAAGTTTTTGTTGAAAGTTTTGTAGCACTTAATGGACGAATGAGTCAACCTTATATTAATCCAAAAGTAGATTTATATCAAGTTAAAGAATCCTTGAAGCATAAAGATTGGATTCTTCCATTTAATGATGAAATAAAAGGATTGTAAATATTTTAAACTATACAGATGAAACATATTGTATTAATTATTGTAATATGTCTTAGCAGCTTTGTAAATGCACAATATAAAGTTAGCGGAATAATTAAAAGTGTAGAAAATAATGTAGCACTAGAAGATGTAGTTGTGTATGATAAATCTAGTGGTTTATTGGCTACTTCTAATGCCCAAGGATTTTATGAATTTGAGACCGATAAATCGCAGATAGTTTTGGCGTTTTTTTCTTACGAATATAAAGTCAATGAAATAGCATTAACACTTACTGAAAACAAAGTACTAAATGTATTACTAGAAGGCCTGTCAGAGCAATTATCTGAAGTAGAAATTATATCAAGAAAGCGTAAAGTTTTTGAGTTAAAAAGATTAAGAGATGTTGAGGGAACAGCCATTTATGCTGGTAAAAAAACCGAAGTTGTTTTGGTTGGTGAATCTATGGCAAATTTAGCATCTAATAATGCTAGGCAAATTTATAGTCAAGTAGCTGGGTTAAATGTTTATCAGAATGATGATGCAGGTTTGCAGCTTAATATTGGTGGTAGAGGGTTAGACCCTAATAGAACATCAAACTTCAATACACGTCAAAATGGTTATGATATTAGTGCAGATGTGTTGGGTTATCCAGAGAGTTATTATACACCACCAGCTGAAGCATTAGATGAAATTCAAGTTGTTAGAGGAGCAGCATCATTACAATACGGAACGCAATTTGGAGGA
>NZ_JAOARH010000142.1 GCF_025210595.1 Winogradskyella sp. | reverse complement strand
TTGTATGATGCTAATTCGCCTATTCGAATTAAAATCATTCACAATGCAGAAACTAAAGCTGTAATTAATTCTGATTTTTTTCAACAAAAAATAGAAATTGCTTATCAGAAACGAGAAGAACTTTTAACAACTAACACAAATAGTTATAGACTATTGTTTGGTGAAAACGATGGTTTTCCAGGCTTAATTGCAGATGTCTATGATACTGTTTTAGTGGTTAAATTATATTCTGAAATATGGTTACCTTTTATAAAAGATATTTTGGAAAGTCTTCAGAAGATTTCTAATGCAAAAACCATAGTGATAAGGTTAAGTCGAAATCTTAAAAATAGTCCTAACCATAACTTAAAAGATGGTGATGTCGTTTATGGTATTCTAAAAAATGAAGTTGTAAAGTTTGTAGAGCATGGAGTTAAGTTTTCGGCTAATGTTATAAAAGGACATAAACCTGGCTACTTTTTAGATCATAGAGATAATAGAAGACGAGTAGGTGAGCTGAGTAAGGGTAAAACAGTGTTAGATGTATTTTCTTATGCTGGTGGTTTTTCGGTACATGCCTTAGCAAATGGTGCAACAGAAGTAACCAGCTTAGATATTAGTAAACAAGCTTTAGAAATTGCAGTAGAAAATGGTAAATTAAACGACTATTCCGGAATTCATAAAACCATTTCGGGAGATGCTTTTCAGGAAATGAAAGCCCTCATTAAACGAAAAAAGAAATTCGATGTAGTTGTTATAGATCCACCAAGTTTTGCCAAGCAGCAATCTGAAATTGAATTAGCCAAAAAGAAGTATAAACAATTAGCAGAGTTGGGAGTGCAACTTGTAGCAAAGCAAGGGCTTTTAGTTTTGGCGTCGTGCTCATCTAGAGTGACAGCACAATCTTTTTCCGATTTAAATCATCAGGTTTTAAATCAGCAATCTAGAGGTTTTGAGACCATACTTAAAACCAAACACGATATAGACCATCCGGTTACTTTCCCAGAAGGGGCATATTTAAAATGTAGTTATTATCGATTTTTAGATTAATTGAGAATATATCATTCACAATCCATCGACTTAAAACCCTGAAATACATACAAATTTCAGATAAAACAATTGTTATGCATGCATAATATATTTTATTATATTTGTTACTATTAAAACGAAGTTGAACTAATAAGATTCCCACTTTAGTGGGAAGTGGACATGCAAACAAAACTAACCGAATTACTTAATATTAAATATCCTATTATACAAGCTCCAATGTTTTTGGTGTCTAATGTGGCTATGGTTACAGAAGCCATGAAAGCTGGTATTGCAGGTTGTATACCTGCATTAAATTATAGAACATTAGATGAGTTAAGAGCAGCTATAAAAGAATTAAAAGCTAATAAAGTTGAAGGCGGTTCGTTTGGTTTCAATCTTATAGTTAATAAATCTAACATAAAGTACAAAGGTCAGCTCGAGGTGTTATGCCAAGAAGGTTGCGATTTTATTATCACGTCGTTAGGAAGTCCAGAAGAAACAATTCGTCAGGCACATGCTGTAGGCATTAAAGTGTTTTGTGATGTTACGGATTTAAAGTTTGCAAAGAAGGTGGAAGACTTAGGAGCAGATGCAGCCATTGCAGTAAATAATGAAGCTGGTGGTCACAGAGGTAATATGTCACCAGAAGAACTCACAAGTTTATTAAACAAAGAACTATCTATTCCTGTAATTTCTGCTGGAGGAGTAGGCTGCAAAGCAGATATTGATAAAATGTTGAGCTATGGTGCTTCAGGAGTTTCAGTTGGAAGTCCTTTTATCGCTTCAGTTGAAGCAGGTGTTACCAATGAGTATAAACAAGCCTGTGTAGATTATGGAGCTAAAGATATTGTAATGACAGAACGTATTTCAGGCACACCATGTACAGTAATTAATACTCCTTATGTTCAGAAAATAGGAACCAAATCTACTTGGATTGAAAACTTACTCAACAAAAACCGAAAGCTTAAAAAATGGGTAAAGATGATCCGTTTTTCAATTGGTATGAAGGCTACAGAGAAAGCCGCTAAAAAAGCAACTTATAAAACAGTTTGGGTTGCAGGACCAAGTATAGAACATACTAAAGCAATATTACCAGTAAAAGATATTGTAGATAAACTAATTAATTAAAGGAATCTAATTTTTCTTCTTGCTTTTTCTTCTTACGTTTACCAGTAAAGATCTTAAAAGTATAACTCGCTGTAAGTCCGCCTAACATGGTTGAAATAAACTCGCTGTTATCAAACTTGCCAGAAATAATATTACCATCATAAAACTCTTTAGAAAAGCCAGCTAAAGACGACAATCCAAAGCTATACCAAAACGCTTTAGATTTATTTTGAGTTTTAGAGTACACATAAGTATAGGTAGCGCCAGATATGGCAGCACCAACAACAAAATGCAAACCATCGTCTTCTAAGGTAACTTGCGCAGTACTTAGGTTTAAGCAAAAAAGTGTTACGAGTATAAGTATAGTTCTCATAATTAAAATGGTTGGTTGGCAGAAATGTAATGGTTTTAATTTGTAATACTTAAATATTCTCGTTTGGGCTTCAGATTATACGATAAAGGGTTGCTATTCTTTAACCCGTTATGCATTTTGAGTAGAAAATATGATTTTACGTCAGTTGGAGTAATTTTGAGGCATCAAAAATTGTATCGAGAACCATTTTAATAGTAGAAATTCTATTTCTCGATACAAATTTTTCTCATTTCAATCGAGAAAAACCCACTCGAAATGACGAATTCTATCAAAATACACAACAGGTTATTCTTTATTAAGAAAACAATAATTAGTTTATAAATGAATTCCGTTTTTTAAGCTAATTTAGCTTTATAGAATTATTCTTATGACTAAACGTTTTATTAATACAGGCGTAATGCTACTTATGGTTTTATCTCTAGTAATGGCTTGTTCAAAAGCAAATACTATTACATCTGGTGATATTGTCTTTAGAGGCGCTACACAAAGTGATCTCTCTGAAGCTATTAATGAGGTGACACAAACCACAAAAGCGACTAACTATACGCATATTGGAATTTGTAGTGTAGAAGAAGGTAAGGTTTATGTATACCATTCAGATTTTGGTAAAGGTGTGGTTAAAGAACCTTTAGAATTGTTTCTAAAACCTAAAGATTCATCAATCTATAGTGTAGATTTATATAGAATTAAAGAAATCTCTAAAGTGCATGTAGAACAAGCGATATCTAAAGCCAAAGCTCTTATAGGTGAGTCTTATAACACAACCTATATTTTAGAAGATGAAGGTTATTACTGTTCTGAGTATATTTATGAATTGTTTAAAGAAGATTCTATTTTTAAGTTAGAACCTATGACCTTTAAGGATCCAGAAACGAATGCCTTTCATGAAGGTTGGGTAACACATTATAAAGATTTGAATATTGATATACCTGAAGGTAAATTGGGTTGTAATCCTAATGGTATGGCTAGTAATGATAAGTTGTTGTTTATAAAAACATTGCAATAGAAAAGGTTAGAGTTAGTTTATTGAAACAAGATTTTAATAGCTTAACTCTGAGAATCTTCAATACTTTTTTCAAAAAGGATACCACCTTTAAACATACCTTTAAGGATTGGGTGAATGTCTCTACCAAGATCTGTTAAGCTATAAACTACTTTTGGAGGTACTTCAGGAAAAACAGTTCTTTTAATTAATCCATCAGCTTCTAATTCTTTAAGTTGTTTGGTTAGCATTCGCTCGCTAATATCGGTTAATAACTTAACTAATTCATTGTATCTTTTATCTCCCTGAAAAAGGTGTAGAATAATAGTGCCTTTTCTTTTTCCTTTAATAGAATTTATGAACGTGTCAATTGGGCAATAACTTTTTTTCATTTTTTTTCTTTCCTCAAAGCCTTTAAAATACTAAAAACAGAAATAAATGTTCGTAGGGTAACAAAATGTAAGTTGTTGATTAGTATTGTATTTATGCAGACATTTGTACAAAAGTAATTAAAATAAATAAGCAAATCATGACGCAGAATAATTCAACATTTAAGGCATTTAGAGTAGAAGAGAAGGATGGTGTTTTTTCAAGTTCTATTAAAGAGATGAGTTTTAAAACTTTAAGTAATAATGAGATTTTAGTAAAAGTACACTATAGCTCATTAAATTATAAAGATGCGTTATCAGCTTCAGGTAATAAAGGTGTAACTAGAAATTATCCTCATACACCTGGTATTGATGCCGTAGGAACAATAGAAAAAACAGATAGTGCTGCATTTTCTGTTGGAGATAAAGTAATTGTTACTAGTTACGATTTAGGAATGAATACAGATGGCGGATTTGCAGAATATATTCAAGTTCCTGCGGCTTGGGCAGTGAAATTGCCTGAAAAGCTTACAATGAAGGAAGCTATGATATATGGAACAGCAGGATTAACTGCTGGTATGTCTATATTAAGATTGACAGAGTTAGTAAAACCAGAAGACGGTAAAATAGTAGTTTCTGGTGCAACTGGCGGTGTTGGTGCATTAAGTGTTTCAATATTAAGTAAGCTAGGATATTCGGTTGTAGCTATAACAGGAAAAGAAACAGAACGAGAGTATTTATTAAACCTTGGCGCAAAAGAAATATTATTACGAAACGATATTGAGAATTTTGATAACAGACCATTATTAAAACCTCTGTTTGCTGGTGCAATTGATACTGTTGGTGGCGTAATTCTAGAGAATATAATTAAATCTACTAATGCTATGGGTACTGTAACATGTTGCGGAAATGTGGCATCGCCAAAAATGAATCTTACAGTTTTTCCTTTTATTCTTAGAGGTGTTACCCTTGTTGGAATTGATTCTCAGAATTATCCAATGAATTATAGAGTAAAAGTTTGGAATAAACTTGCTGATGAATGGAAACCAAATCAATTAGACAATACTTGTAATACTATTAATTTTGAAGACTTGCCTAAAAAAATAGAATTAATACTTAATGGCAAGTTAAAAGGAAGAACAGTTTTAACTATAGTTGAGTAATTAATAGCATCAGAATTATTGATTGAATTTTTATAGAAATCTAACTTAAAACATAAATGAGTTTTGGTCTTAAATAATTGGCACTGAATTTGTTTGTAACAAAACACAAGGTTTTGCTACCAATAAGTAAAACGAGGTTTAACTAAAAAAGGAAAATTATGATTCAGTATAAAGGAGCGTTAGTGCTAGGAGCTTTAATTGGTGCAGCTGCAGGTGTATTGTTAGCACCAGATAAAGGTAGTGTAACAAGAGATCATCTTAAAAAAGAAGGTAAAGAGATAAAAGATCAAATTATAGATGATTTTACAGAAGTAAAAGATGATTTATCTAAAGCCGCAAAGTCTGGTAAAGACAAGTTTAAAAAAGATATGAAAGACTTTGCTTCTAAAGCCAGTTATAAAACAGAGGAAGCCATTACCTTTTTAGAAAAACAATTGGCTGTTTTAAAAGAAAAGAATAAAACATTACAGCAAACAAGTTAGATATATAATTTTAAGTCATCCTAAATAGATTGACAGTCATCAATAGATTATATTAAACCGTTGAAGTTAA
>NZ_JAOARH010000141.1 GCF_025210595.1 Winogradskyella sp. | reverse complement strand
TGGACCAAGACCTACTGTAGCTACAGAAATGGTGAAAGCTTATAAAGCTGAGCATGGTAAAATAACACCAGAATTTAAAGAAGATTTACAACGTTGGTATAATAAAGATAAAGGTCAGTCTTTAATTGAAGATTTAGTTAGTCTTTTAGCCTAATTTTTTCCTTTGAACAAAAAGGTTATTGTGCCGATTTGCTCTTTTTTATTAGAGCTATCAAATAATACCTCTTTAGCATATTCTAAAGCGCTATCTGTTAAGCATTGGTTTGAAGAGTTAGAAGACCCATTAATGCGAGTATTAGTTACCAAGCCTTTATGGTTAACTGTAATGCTTACTACAATTTTTCCACCGTTTTCACATAGATACCTTGGTATGTCATAATCTTGCATAATACGACCTTTTAACGAATAGGTTAAAGTGCTTTTAGCTTTGGCATGTTCATCGGCAATTTTTTTATTATCTAATCGTTTGTTGAGTTCATCCTGAAGTTTTTTGTAAGATGCTGTTTCTTCAGAATTAAGTGCATAAGCATTAGTGTTAATATAAGATGTGTTGATGCTTATTTCTTCATTAACTTTATTTGCTTTTGCTTCTTCTAAAGCTTTTGTAGTACGTTCAAAATCATTTGCGCTAATGGCTTTAAAATTGCGCATCATTTCTTTGTACTCTTGGTCTTCATTAAAAGCCTTATTTGTAGTGGTACCATCTAAAGCTTCAAGCGGTTTTTGCTCTTCTTCAGTTAGCTCTGACTCTGTTTCAATCTCGTAAAAATTTTCAGAGATAAGTGTACCATGCAATTTTAATTGAATACTAAACATAGCAATAACTACAGTTCCTGTAAGAAGAAATGTAATAATAGCAGCTTTATAGTGTTCAATAAATTTCAAATAAAATCAAGTTTTTAGACAATAGATATACGAATATAATAAGTAAAAAGATTAGAAATGTCTTATAAACCGTAGTGCAACTAGTCTTCTAATGGAAGCGTTGCAATAAAATCTTCAGGACTTAAAGCGTTTTCTACTTTAAATTTACCAATTCTGGTTCTTCTTAATTCAGATAGGTGCGCGCCAGAATTTAAGGCTTTGCCAAAATCATGAGCCAAAGAGCGTATGTAAGTGCCTTTACTGCAAACCACTCTAAATTTTAATTCAAGATTCTTTGTGTTGAGCTTAGTCGAAGTGTTGATTTCGGTGATTTCAAACTCTGTAATCTCAACTTGGCGCGATTTTATTTCAACATTTTCTCCTGCTCTAGCAAATTCATATAAGCGCTTTCCGTCTTTTTTTATAGCAGAAAATACAGGTGGAAATTGTTCAATCTTACCAATAAACTGTTTTGTAGTTAGGTGAATTAAATCTTCGGTAATATGATCCGTTGGGAAAGTAGCATCGATTTCGGTTTCCAAATCATAAGAAGGTGTTGTGCTACCTATTACAAAAGTGCCTGTATATTCTTTTTCCTGGCCTTGAAATGTGTTAA
This sequence comes from Winogradskyella sp., assembly GCF_025210595.1. Taxonomy (GTDB): domain Bacteria; phylum Bacteroidota; class Bacteroidia; order Flavobacteriales; family Flavobacteriaceae; genus Winogradskyella. The sequence goes on along the minus strand of NZ_JAOARH010000141.1, from coordinate 1,190 downwards.
TCTGTTTGGTCATTTTGCCAGTACAGATTACTAATAAGCCAGTTGCTAAAGGATCTAAAGTGCCAGCATGACCTACTTTTATTTTTTTGATAGAGAATGATTTTCTAATCGCCCAACGCAATTTATTTACGGCTTGAAAAGAGGTCCACGTAAGCGGTTTATCTATGAGTAAAACCTCACCATTTTTAAAATCTTCTAATGTTTTCATTAAGCGCTTAATGACCAGATTACAGCAATGAGACCAACAATAATACAGTAAATAGAGAAATAGATAAGTTTGCTTTGTTTTACAAGAGCAATCATCCATTTACAAGCAAATAGACCTGCTACAAAAGCAGCAACAAATCCAATACCTAGGTTGGTGAAGTTTGAGCTTTCATAAGTAATATCTCCACTCATAATATCCTTAGCAATTTTTCCAAAGATTAAAGGCACAACCATTAAAAACGAAAAACGAGCAGCTTTGGTTTTGTCATTGCCTAAAAGTACCGAAGTAGATATGGTAGCTCCAGAACGAGAAATACCAGGAAGCATGGCTATAGCTTGAGAAATACCAATAACAAAAGCATTCTTAAAGGATACATTTTTATTGGTGTCTTTTGCTCTATCTGCTAAAAATAAAAGAATGGCTGTAATGATAAGCATAAAGCCTACAAGCATAATATTGCCACCAAAGAGTTGCTCTAGTTGCTCTTCAAAAAAGAGACCAACAATTACTGCAGGAATCATGGATAATGCAATTTTAGCTAAAAATTGAAGATCTTCATTCCATTCAAATTTTAAAATGCCTTTTATAATGTTAACAATATCTTTTCTAAAAATCACCATAGTACTTAAAGCAGTAGCAAAGTGGAGTACAACCGTAAATAATAAACTTTCTTTAGGGAGAGAATTGTCTCCAAGTATAGCTTTGCCTAATTCTAAATGACCACTAGATGATACAGGTAAAAATTCTGTAAGTCCTTGTACAACACCTAAAATAATTGCATCAATAATTTCCATAGAGATTTATTAAATTCTAAAAGTTAATGATTGGTTTTTTAGATTTAATTGTTTGGGTTTTTGTCCTTATTCGGATTTGCTAAAATAGCATATACCTGAAAACCAAAACCAATAAGCACAAGTGTTGGAGCTAAACGAATACGCCTCCAACTAAAAACATCAGGATTCCAAACATTAGGATCATCACT